>CAJXQE010000034.1 GCA_913058215.1 uncultured Verrucomicrobiales bacterium | reverse complement strand
TCTACACTATCCTCTTCGTCGGCAGCGTCAGATGTGTATAAGAGACAGATTATACCCGGGCTTGTGGGTGGTTTGTTAGTGCTAGTATCGCTGGGGCTGGGAATGGTTGACCGGGTCGAGTTTGAATGGAAATGGACGGGCCTTCCCTCTGAGTTTTCATGGGGAGCATTGTTGGACAATGCCATGGTTTCGCTGGCGATTGGCCTTGTGGGCGCACTGGTGTTGATCCTGGTCGCGATGCGCTTTCTTCCTTCCTCTCGAATGGGACGATGGATGGTGCTTGAGGGAGCCGTTCCCGGTGGCGCATCGATTGACGGAGAGATCGTGGGAAGCGAGTCTGGTGATTCTGTTTCCCGGAGGACTTACCTCGGCTTGAAAGGCGAATCGACTACGGATCTTCGCCCCGCAGGCAAAGGCCGTTTTGGAGACGATCTCCTCGATATTATTTCCGACGGTGAGTTCATCCCGAAAGGAGAGCCCATCATGGTCGCCAAGCATGAAGGCAGCCGCATCGTAGTGAAGCGGATTACGTAGATTCGGGATGCATCTGAGATGTGGTCCGTCGTTTACCTTCGATCACGAATGGAACAATAGAAGACGGTTCTACATCGGAGCAATGCGTTCTGAGCCCACATCCGTCGTCAGATTTACATGCGCATTGAAACTTTTTAGAATCAGCTCGTTCTTTACGGTTTGAAACTCAGGATTGTCCCACAAATTTCGATGTTCCCACGGATCGGATTCGAGGTCGAACAGTTCGCCTTTATCAATGCTGTGGTAGATACTGATTTTGTATTTACCTTCCCGATGCATCGATGCAAAAGTTCCGTTTCCACCGGTGAATTCTGAAGCCAGTGCATCGAAGTATTCACAGCGGACAAAATCCCGGACCGGTGTGGATGCATCCGTTTCTTTCTTCAAGACGGGCATCAGGGAGTAGCCCTGGTGATCGTCCGGTATCGCTGCTCCTGCAATTTCCAGAAGAGTCGCCGATAGATCGAGGAGTTCGACGGGGTGCTCATATTTGTGAGCTGTGGCAAAGGCAGGGGGGAAGTGAAAAATAAGCGGGACACGAATCAAGCCTTCGTAGAAGCGACAACCTTTGTAGAGCAATCCATGATCGCCAAGTGTTTCTCCGTGGTCGCTGGTGAAAATGATCACCGTATTGTCGGACTGGCTTGAGGCTTTGATCGCATCCCAGAGTCGGGCAAACTGATCATCGATCAGGGCAATCATTGCGTAATATTTCGCCTGAGCATCTTTCGCTTCGATTTCCTCCGGAGTTTTCGACCGGGTCTGGAAGTCTGCATCGACCAACTTGTCCTGAGCCGCGATATCGCCGGTTTCGAAATGCGGTCCCGGCATATCATCCGCTGAAAACTTGTCGGCGTATTCCTTCGGGGGAGTGAAGGGAGGGTGCGGGTCGTAAACATTGATGTTTAACATCCACGGCTTGTCGCCCCGCTCTTCAGACAGAAACTCGATCGCGCGAGTCGTCGCCCAGGTGGTTTGATGAAACTTGGCAGGAACCCGGTCCGGTGACTCACGCATCTCGTTGAGATCTCCTCCGTTTTCCCTAACCCAGTCGGCGTAGTCATGCTCCCCTTCGGGCCAGTCGTCGCGAGGTGCGTGGGAAAATTTCCAATAACGAAAGCCGTCGTGGGGAATCCGCGGCTCGGTGCGCTTTCCTGAGCTTTGCAGATGGAATTTCCCGATCATTCCGCAGTCGTAGCCTTGATCGGCAATCAACTTGCTGATCAAAGGGGTGCTGTCTGGAAAGGTATCATTGCCATTTCTGGTGTTGTGAACCTTTGAGGGATATTTTCCCGACATGATGCTGGTCCGGCTCGGTGTGCAGATCGGGCTTTGGCAGTAGGCATGGGTAAATGCTGTCCCACCCTCAACAAGCAGATCGAGCGTTGGTGTATGCACATACGGGTTGCCCAATGCGCCGATTGTATCGAAGCGCTGTTGGTCGGTGCAATACCAGAGAATATTGGGTTTTTCTGAAGAACTCACAGCGCCACATTATCGGAGAAGTTGAAAGTTGCAAAAGCGGTCTGGCACGTTTACAGGGTTGGCCATGAAATCAGTTTGCCGATTGTCTCTGCTCCTGGCCGCAGCCGCGTTCTTTTCCGTAGCTTGTGAACCGCACAGTTTCGATGAAACCTCCATTTTGCACCAGGGTCATGGCAGTCATGATGACGGGCATGAAGATGGTCACGGAGGGCATGGTGATCATGCTGATGATCAGCACGGTAAAAAAGACGATCATCACGCTGATGACAAGGGGCACGGTCACGAGTCCACTGAGAAAAAAGCAGCTCCTGCCAAAGAAGAAGCTCGCGAAGTAGGGATCGAGTAATTCCTTCCCGATTCGATTCTTCTAAAGGAACAAGCTCAATTGCCTGTTCACTTTGCTTCTGCCGCCTTCGACTCAATGTAGGCGCGGAGATCTTCGATCTGCTTATCGCTGAGCCGTTCCGTGGTGTAGTTCGGCATATAAGGACGTTTCCCTTCTTCGGGGTGGGTTCCTAGGCGGATAAAGCCGTAGACGGATTTTTTTGAGGAACTCTTGAATTTACGGGCAAGCGAGGACCAAACGTCGGGCTTGTCTCCGAAATAGTGTTCCGATGCGCCCTCCGCCCCATGACAATGGAGACAGCTTTGCTCCCAGATTATCTGACCGACCTTGAGGTCTTTTTCGCCTTCCACCGGATAACCTGCTTTCCCGTCTTCGGGCATTCCGCTGAATGTCGCTGGTGATGTCAGAGCATACTTGGCTTTGATTTCTGATACAATTCCCGATCGACTGGCCGGATCCAGAGCTCGGCGTTTGAGCTCCGCTACATCGGCGGATGTGTATCCCAGATTAGAGAGCTTCCATTCCAGCGTCCAGAAATAGGCAAGCATCGCTTCTTCTTCCCAGGGTAGAGGATCCCTTCCTTGAGAGCACTCCCGCGAACAGAGCTTGATCGATTCGCGGAGCGATTTGCGGGCCGCTCGAACGGCGAGTGAAAAGCGATATTTTTTAGCGTAGTCTCCGTTGTACCATGTTTCACGATTGACCATTCCGGCAAAAGTGGATCCCTGAAGCAGGGGCAGTTTGTTGGACGTCGCGTGTTCGAGTTTCACGATCGAATCCGAAACAGAGGCGATATTTGGTTCTTCTGCTTTTACATTGTGGCAGTCAGTACAATAGAAGTAATCCGAGATTCTTGGACCCGGTAGTCCCGTCTCAGGATTTTTCGCTTTTCCGGTAAAAACTAATTCCTTCCCGGCTTCAATTGTTTCATCCGGAAAGTCCGCCAGATAGTGCTCGGGTGGAGATTCCCCGAGAGCCAGCAAAGTCTCCCAAACTCCGCTGTTCTCGTCTAGTCCGGAGAAGTCCACTGGCTTCACAGGAATGTCCGGAGTCTTTTTCCAACATCCCGTTGAAAACAGCAGAATTAGAACAGCGGCTGCAGTGTTGAATGTGTGTTTCACGCTGTTTGATATAACACGTTGAGTTGGTTCTTGACGAAAAAAAACATATTTTGTGCAATCAGATCGTCAATACTAACGATTCTCTGTTAAGATAAACCAAGATCCGCTGATGAAAATGACATCCAAAACCTATTTAACACTGCTCCTGACATTGATCTCGACATTCAGTTTACTGAGTCGGGGAGTTTCTCAGGATATGACACCTAAAGTTCTCGAATTGTTGGAGAAACGATGCCAGAATTGCCACCATCCTGACACCAATGACGATTTTCCCTATCTTCACAAAGAAATTACGGTCGAGGATTTGATCTCGGATGAAGCTGTTATACCCGGTAAGCCGGAGGAGTCGCCGCTTTTCAGTCGGATTTCTTTAGAGGCTGATTCCCGGAAGCGTATGCCGAAAAGCCGGGGAGCAAAAGGGGATGAGTCCTACTCAGATGTCTTGTCAGCCGAGGAAACGAAAATGATTTCTGATTGGATTGTTGCGCTGGGGAATGCTCCGGCAAAACCTGTAGAACCTGTGGAGTCTCCAGTCCCAACAAAGAGGAATCCGCCAGAGGGAAAACCCGGGGATGCCCCCAAAGGGCCAACTGTGGTTGCTGCCGCGAAAATCACTCCAGCAGAGAGAAAGATCATTGATAATGTTGTTCCTGTTGAGGATGTAAGGCGTGAAGACGTCCTGCCAAGCGGGGTTTCTCTGGAAGAGAAAGTTCACTGGATCTTCAAGCAGCGTTGTTCGGGTTGTCACTCAGGGGATTACGATCCTGAGCTTCACGGAACGGTGAACCTGGCGCAGTTGTTTTCGGAAAAAGATACTTCGGGAAGTAACTCTCTTGCCTCCCTTATTGTGGATCGGGTCGTCCGTTCACACGATGATTCGGATCGTATGCCGAAGTCCCGGGGGAAAGAAGGGGACAAAGGCTATCGGCCGCCGCTCGTGGAAGCGGAGATGACAGCCCTGAGGAAATGGATTGAAGCAGATCCGCCAGTGGCCGTTCAGCGTGAAATCATTAGCAACGATGACATGATCGATGCGATGTACTCAGATTTGGATAAAACATCGGAAAATGAGCGCCGCTTTGTTCGCTATTTCACTCTGACCAATCTCTACAATGCGAAAGATGAGAAAGGGAACTCAACAATTTCTGACCTGGATCCTCACTATGCAGGTGTCAGCAAGCTGATCAACAGCCTCTCGCTGAACGCCAAGATTACACGACCCAAGGCGATCGACGAGGAGGAGACCGTCTACCGCATTGACCTTCGTGACTACAACTGGAAGGCCGAAGACTGGGAACGGATGATCAAGTACTATCCGTATGGAATGTATGGAATCGACAGTCGGAAAGAGAATTTGATGGAGAAATACACCGGCTGCAGGATGTCCTACGTCCGGGGCGACTGGTTCGTCTTTGCCTGCTCACAGCCACCTCTTTATGATGAGATGCTCTACACGCTTCTGGACTGTTATGATCCAAGCATGGATACAGACATTGTGAAGCCTTTGGAAGACCGCTTGGGATTTGATCGCAATCACAATCTTCGTGAAGGCGAAGCCATCCGTGCCGGATTTCAGTTTTCCGGAGTTTCCCAGGCAAACCGTCTCGTTGAAAGGCATGAAATTGGTTCGTGGCCTGGAGGTTACTGGATCAGCTATGATTTCACTCCGCTCAGTGCGGACCGGACTCAGGATCTCCAGATGGCTCCACTGGGGCCGCCTACTGCAGAGCTGACTCACAACGAAGATCATATGTTTAAGCACGACGGAGGTGAAATGGTCTTCAGCTTGCCGAATGGGATGCAGGGTTACATGCTCGCGGCAGCCAGTGGCAAGCGTCTCAATCGCGGACCGGTGGAGATTGTTCAGGATAAGAGCCGTGCCGACGGAGTGATTATCAATGGGATCTCATGCATATCCTGCCACGATTCAGGAATAAAACCTTCCAGCAAGGTATTGGACAAGAAGGCACAAACCCTGGCGGGGATGAAGGACGAGATGCGTCCTCTCGTGGAAGCCTCCGGAATCCTGGATTTTAAAGAAAGGAAACTGATGGAGAAACTCTACGTGGAACCCGAAATTCTCCGGGCGAAAGTCAAAGAGGATTACGATCGTTTTGCTGCGGCAAATGATCTCGCTATTAAAGACCTTGCCGAAACAACTGAGCCGGTTCGTGGACTTTACGATCATTTTAAAGCGCCGGTAACGGCACGCCGTCTCGCCAGCGAGTTCGGGATGTCTTACGAGGAACTTATCAAACAACTGGATGAGGAAAGTGATCAGAGCGAGACCCTGGCTGTGATTTCCAGTTCATTGGCACGGGATCTTCCCGTCCGCCGGGAAAATATGCTGCGTGAGTATATCTCAGTAGTCTATGCCTTGGGATATGAGCTGATGTCTTTCACACCACTCGGCTACGAGGATTTCGGTGGTGAGAAATACGCCGATCTGATTTCGAATTCGGAACAGTATCTCGGAGCATTCGGTAACGCTGACTACACGACAGCAGAAGTGAAGCATGCCGTTCTCACGTCCGATCATGCCGCGGAATCCCTCGCTACAGAATCAGTTCTGTTGAAACACGGTGGGAAGCTCAAGGTTTCGATTCAGCCAACCCTTCATGTCGGGGAAAGAGCGAAGCTGGGGATCGTCGCCACTGCCGACACTCACATCCGTGTGTTTCACTTCAGCTCGGATAAGCATGTTACTGAATTGTTTCCGGGAACACTTGGCAAATCTACCTTGCGGCCTAAGAACAAGAAACTTGAAGTGTCCTGGGAAACCACGAAGCCGGCTGGAGCTGAGCATGTCATTGTCTATGCTTCCAAGGCTGCGATCAAGAACGTGGCCAAGGGCGAGAAAGTTGGAGACTTCACCGTCTACGATAAAGGCGTCGTTTTCTCCACCCGGGGAATTCCAAAAGCAATTAAGGCCGACGAGGTGAAAGAGGGAACATCAGTTCCTGCTCCGATCACGGAGGCCAAAATTGGATATCTGCTTAAGGATTGATTTTCGAACGTCAAATAGCGTATAATTAAAGTGTCCGTTTCAATTAAGGAGGAAAAAACGATGAAGAGAAATATTCGCAATACAACAAACATCTCTAAAGCAGTGATCGTGGGGGCGATCTTTGCAATGGGAGCAGGTTTCACATTTGCTCAGGAGTCCACGGAAGATCTAGTCAGGAAGTTACGTGGACAGGCTGGAGCAAAACCGGAAGCCGGAAAGCCTGCCGTCCAATCCAAGTTCAAGACACGTGGACTGGGTACCCGGGGAATTACACCGTCAACGGCGACACCGAAAGTAGAAACGGAAACCCGCTCGCTCTATTTCTCTAAACGAGGAACCCGAGGAATCCCTACGGCCATTCAGGCGGCCGCGGAAGATGACAAGATCCAATTAACAACGACTACAGCGAAAGCGTCGACGGGTGCAGGAGCTTATTCTGTGGCCGCTGGGGAAGAGGCAATAGAAGTGAAATACACCGTTGATCCTCAATCCAAAGTGACTCGGGATAATATCCTTTTCAAAAAGGGGAAGACTGACTTTGCTGATCAAGGTTCGTTTGATGTCATCGTCCAACTTGCTACGGCTCTGAAGGATCCGTCTCTGTCCGGATTGAAATATGTTGTCGAGGGTCATGCCTCGGCAGAGGGAAGCGCTTACGCCAACCAGAATCTCTCTCAGCGTCGTGCCGAGTATATTGTTCAGGTCATGGGAAGCCTCGGGGTATCGCCCCACCGTCTCCTTCCAATTGGTTTTGGTGAATCTCAGGCCCGCTTTCCTGATTACTCTCAGGAAATGATGCTCCGCCAGGATCGCCGCGTGGTGATTTACCGCTTAGAGCATTAAGCCCGGAGGGCGAAGGGAAGGGAATCTTCTCAAATTATCTCAGCTTCCAGGTGTGGAAATAGTCCATAAGGATTAACTCACCGGGAAGCTGCTCTGCTTTATGCCTTGCCTTGATTTGAGGGAGGTTTGATAGAGTCGAGAACTGAAATCCGTTTTCCAGCGGCAGAAAAAAGTTGTCCTGGTGACTGGGAAGCACATAGCGCGGATTCAGTTTTCGAACCGCTCCGGGGAAACGTGACTGGCTGTCCGGGACCGCCGTGCCGATGATCGCGAGATCAACATTTTTTACCGGGGGAAGGAATCCGGGAACTCCACCGGATTCAACATAGATCCTTTTCCCTTCCATCTCGATGAGATAGGCGAGCGGAGTGCCCAGCAGCCAATCCTTCGGCCGATTTGGAGATGATGACATCGGTTCGGTGATTTTGCCCGGATACGGAGTCATTCCGAAAATCGTGTCGTGTTTCGCTTCCAATACGCTGACCTTGGCACCGCCGAAATGGTAAACCCGGCCGGGTTCGGAAGGACGAAGATTGCGCAAAGGCACTCCCTGAGCCTGGGCCAAAAAACGACCCGTATGCGAGCTCACTATTTTCCCCCCGAACTTTGGTTGCAGCGCCGGGGCATCGAAAAGGTGATCGAAGTGGGAGTGAGTAATTAGCCATGCATCGACTCGCTTTGGAAACGCGGCCTGTGTCGTTGCGTAGTCGATACGTTGAGGAGAAGGGGAGATGGGTGCATTCAGCGCTATAGGGCGAATCGGAATCCGGGAAAAGTAGGGGTCGACGGCTATGGTCGAATCGTGGGAGCGGAACAAATATCCGTTCGTCCCGAGATAGGTGATATGAACATCGCCGCGTTGGGGCTCTGAAGTTTCGACCGAGGGTTCGCCCACCAGCAGATCGTTGTAGGCAGCTATGTGATTCGAGCAACTGCTAAGGAAGGGGAGGATCAGTAATGCCGGCAAGGCGATACGAAGCAATGGATTGGTTTTCATAAGAGCCCTAAGCAATGAACGGATTCCAGCTCTACTGACACCTTTGGGTGTGCGACTGGCCGACGCATCAATGCTTAGCGGATTTTCTTGGCTGAGACAATCACACATTTATGCTCTGCACGGAAAGGGAGATAAAGGGAATTAGATTTCTACACAAAAAAACCGCCCGGAAACACTGGATTCCCGGGCGGTTGATTTTTCAGGAAAATAGAAAGGACCTATTTAGTTTTTGTCACTCCCTTGGTAACATCCGCGATGGCCGGGTTGAGGCTCGATCTGCCAGAGACAACTGCTTTGAAGCTGGTGCGCTTGATTTTCCTGGTGCGCCTGTTCTTCAATCTTTTAGATGGCTTGACCTGAATCCGGGTCGGGCTACTGCTGCCCGCTCCCAGACTGAGAACCCTTGTGCCGGCGTACATGGCTGCAGTGGCATTTCCGAGCGTATCGAAGTATTTGACTCCGAACTTGCTGTTCTTCCTTGTTCCACGAAGCGTGATATCATCCGGGGCGTCCCCATCATTTTCAACTTTTCCGTGGAAGGTGATGGTTTTTAGCTTTTTCGATATTTGAGTAAACGTCTGACCGCCACCGGAAAGATTGTAGATTCCGTTTCCTCGAGTGGATGAAAAAGTTTTTCCGACCCGCAAATCCGGTTGCAGATTCAGCAAGCGGTCGATGTCTATCAAGAGATCATAAGCTCCGCTTTCCGAACCAGTACCACCTTTGATTTCCACCTTATAAGTTCCTGCTCGCAAAAAAGCAGAAGAAGAGGCATTCCCCCCGGTTCCAGCATCGTCATCGGCGACGGGATCGTTGAGAAGGTTGTTGTCCATATCGAATAGAGAACCAAAAGTATTGGTCGATCCCATTGTTCCGAGCGTAATGGCCGCAGCCTCCGTGAGCGTGAACTCAAAAAAGTCCATGTCTCCGGCAAAAAGCGCACCGGGCACGTAAATTGAGGAGTTCGAAAAACTAAATGGTGTAGCGTCCAGGGGCGTTCCTCCATAGATATCGATATCTACGGAGTTGTCACTGGTCGTCGCAGTTCCGTTTCCGTTGCCCGCCAAATCAGTCGCGCGACCGCTGCCAAGGGTAGCAATCACGGAACCTTCCCGAGTCGTTCCACTTATACTGATATCGAAGTTCCTGGGGCCGCCGGATATATTTGCCGTAGTGGCACCCGCAGTTCCTCCAAGGCTAATATCTGTGCCAGCGAATCCAAAGATGTCTTCGTTGAACGAAACATCAAAGTTGACCGGGCCTCCCGAGGCCGGGTCCGCCTGAGATCCGTCTTGATTGATCGTCGCAGTTGGAGCGGCAGTGTCGATGGTTATTGGCAGGCCGACAGAGTTGCCACTGTCGTTCCCGGCTGCATCAATCGCATAGGCAAAGATCGTGACGGGGCCGTCGGGAATGGTGGTAAGAGAACCACTCCACGCGCCCCCAGTACCGGAGATTGTTCCGAAACCCTCATTATTTCCGTGTAACTGGATGTCGACACCGTTCTCCGATCCGTTTCCGGAAATCAGGGGAGTATTGTCATTGGTCACATTGTCTGTCGATGAAGGACCACTATCGCTGCTGACGTGGAGGTCCAGACCCGAAGGTGTCGGTGGCGGAACGTTGTCGATGGTTACGGTGAGGTTTCCCGTCGATACTCCATCTGAGGATGCAAAGATTCCCTGCTGCTGCACAGCAAGTGCTGACGAAGGCGTGTAGGTCCAGTTTCCACTCCCCGGAACGGTGGTTGACCCGATATTACCGGTCGCATCGGAGTTGACCTGTAAGGTGGCACCGGGCCTGCCCGTTCCCGTAAATGTTGGGGTCGTGTCTTTGGTGAGATCATCGGAGTTGGAGGTCCCGGAGTCCGTTGCTGATGTCATATCCGGCACCTCGACGTGGGTGAAGCGGAATGTCATGTTGGTTCCGGTAGCCGAAATATTGTCAATGAGGTAGGGAGGTGTGGTGATAGTTCCACCCTGGTAGCCCTGGATGTTTGGTACGGTACCTGGAAAAATCTCGGTGACGTGTCCCGAACGATAGACATCGTTGCCATCACCGCGACCTTGACCTTGCTCAAGATTGTAGTTTCCATCTGCCTGCAGCAAAGCTACCCGGTAGTGATTCCCATTCGCAGGCCATCCGGCTTGTCCCGGAAACCCTTCCTGAGTGTAGCTCGCCTGGTCGTCAAGATGAAAGATAGCAAGGCCTCCCTTGCCGCCAGTCCCTGAGGGGATCTTCTGGTCGGTCCCAACGGCTTGACGATTTTCGATCAGAAGATACTCATCGGATGCATAGTGTTCCGCGATCTTGAAAACCTTTGCCCCTGGCGATTCGAGCTGTGGAACGGTGTACGTTCCCGAATCCGTAATGACCGTGGGCGTGATCCATCCGAGATCGACCTTACTCCATCCGCAGAAGTGAGGAGGATACCACTGACTGTTGTCGAATCCCCAGCTGTTGGCCATCATTCCCCAGGATCCGATACCGGATCCTCCACTACCGTCGTAAAGGTCAGGTAACCCGAAGAAGTGACCGGTTTCGTGGCAGATCACTCCGATGCGCCCGATAGCGGTTCCGGACGTTCCCCAAACTGCAGGACTGATGTGGTAGTCGTTAACTTTGATTCCTTCGGCAGACGTGAATTGGCCGGTATAGATGCTCCATCGGTGAGACCATATACGGTTCGCCCCGGTGGCACCGTAAGCGTCGGTTCCTCCGAACTCGGCTGCGTATCCGGAGTGCAGAAAGGTAATGGCGTCGACGTAATTGTTACTATCGCCATCGAACTGACTGAAGTCGATGAGAGGGTCTGCTGCTGTGAGCGCATCGCGGATGGCCTGGTGAAATCCCGTATTGAGTCCAGAACCGCCTCCCGCATAAAAAGCCTCTGTCTGAGGAAGGGTGACCCACGCAAATACGGTCGAGTCCAGAGTGAAGGATCCGTAAGAATTCTCAAGATAGACATCCCGAACGCTTCCTGTGGGAGCGTAAGTAGCGTCACCTCCTACTGCATTCATCAATTTATCGACATTCGAAACGGTCGGAAGAGTTCGACCGGTATGGTCTGAAAAACGCATCAGGATCACGATATTCTTCACAGTGCCGGAAGCATCGACAGGAGCAGGTCCGGATTGAGCTCCCGGTCCCATTGCTAAAGCTGCGCCTCTGGTTTCTGCGATCACAGCTGGAGCTGGAAGCGTTCCCTTTTGGAGGCCTGCCGCCTGTGGGTCAGATTTGCCGACCTGGCTCGCTGTGGTGGCAAGGCTGCCATTTGCATCCAGAGTAGCGTAGACATAGCTGCCGTTTGCTTCCCTCAACACCGTGTAGCCATCCGCTTCGTAGTAGTGAAATTTCTCATCACCCCGGATATAAAGGGTGATTTCCGTTCCGTCCGGTTGAGTATCCGTAAATGGAAGCGGACTTGCAGGCATTGCCTGCAATTGGCCGATACTCATTCCGACGATTAGAATGAACGCGAAAACTCTCGAGAGGATTCGATTCTTTGGACAGCCGTCGATCTCATGAATACAGGATTCATGGTGATTTTTTTTCTGATCGATAAAACCAGAATAACTTTTGGTTGGTTTCATTGGCGTTTCCTTGTGCTCGTGTGGTTGGTTCCTTTTCTTTGACTGCTCCCGGTTTCTCCAAAAAACGGAAACGTAATTTTCTAAATTTGTCTGATATCAGGTTTCAGGAGCATCTTGAACGCATTGCTGAAATCCCCGCTTCTGAGTCGCTTTTTTGATTAAATACAGATCACTTCTACCTATACAAGCGTTTTTTCTCCACAAAACCGGCCAAAAAAGTTTCACTTATTTTGGCAAGGGACCTTCATTCCCCGAAATCGATACAGGGATTCGTTCTTATACCTTTCCCTGCCAGGTAGAGGGGGGGAGCCTATGTCTCTGGTTTAGAGGCGTGCGCGCAATGCGCTAAAGATCAATAGAATACAGGATGATTTCCCGCTTCCTTCCGCGAACTTCCTGGGGAGGCATTTTCTGTCCCGATGGCTTTGGGTCCAGTGCTTCCCAGGTGGATTCGGAAATTAAGAGTGGTGATCCGAGGTCTTTAGTCATCCCTTCGATTCTCGCGGCAGTGTTGACCGTGTCTCCGATGGCGGTGTATTCCATTCGGCGCGGTGATCCGATGGTTCCGACGACGGTTGGCCCCGTATTGATCCCGACACCAATCTTGATGGGATCGAATCCAAGTGCTGCCAGTTTATCGTTCAAGTCTCCGATGCTTTTCTGCATCTGACGACCGGCAGCGACCGACTGGTTCGCAAATCCGCGCGTCTCCTCAGTCGCGCCGAACACGGCCATCATCCCGTCGCCGATGAGTTGATTGACGATGCCTCCGTTTGCTTCGATCGCAGCGGTCATGTGCTCGTGATAGGAGTTGAGTAACAAGACTGCTTCTTTCGGCGAAAGGGTTTCACAGAGGGTAGTGAATCCGCGAATATCGGCAAAGAGCACGGAGATGACACGTTCGACACCGGCGAGTTCCTCCTTCGCTTGAAGCAGTTTGCGGGCGATCTCTTTTCCTACGTGTCGACCGAAAGTAGTTTCGACTCGTTCTTTTTCCCGAAGGCCGGCGACCATAGCGTTGAATTCGTCGGCGAGAATCCCGAACTCATCAGCACGCAAATTGTCGACGTGGACATCGATGTTGCCTTTGCCCACTTCCTGGGCTGCTTTGCGCAATTGATCGACCGGTTTAACAATAAGCCGACTCATCAGGGCTGCGCTGACGATGGCTGACCCAATCCCGAACGCAGCGACAAGGAGTGCAAAATTTAGATTCTTAGTATCCGGAGAAGGCGAAACGAGTAGGAGAAGCAGAGCAATGATGGGACAGATACTTGCGGCGAGAGTCCACAGAATTCCCCGACCGGAAACCGACAGTCCATGACCGCCCTTGATCCGGCTGGGGCTTACGGTGTCAAAGAAAGCCGGGTAAAGCAGGACCTGGCGGAGCCAGTCGATCGAGAAGTAACCGACCGCCAGGGCAATGATCATCGCGATGATGACGGATACCGGGAAGTGGAAGAACACGTGCGGGTTGATCGTTTCCCCGGAAATTCGAAGCCCGATAAAAAGGGCAGGAATACAGAGAATCCAGCCTGCGCCCGCGACGATCGAGGCGATCCACGGAAGGTTGATGACCCGGCGCTGCTGAATGAGTCTTTTGTCAGGATCTTCTTCAACTTTGCGGAGGCGAAAAACTGCCGCTGCCCAGATGATCACGAGGACTGGATAAGCCGCTGCGTTGTAAATATTGATCGAACTTTGAAACGAGGCGCGCTGGGGGTCGGAAAGGAGAGGGGAGATGTGGACGAGATTGTAGGTAATATTGAAAACGCTCCCAACCGCCTGGGCTGCAAACATGGCAAGGAAGATGAGAATCAATTTACCTGCCAGACGTGGCGCGGTTTGCTGTGGGAGCGGTTCGATATTGAAAGGAACGACAGAAGCCGTCAGTTCGCAAGTCTTGTGGACTGTACAGCAAACAGGGTTGGATCGATGATCCAACCCTGTGCATTCAAAGAAATGTAATATCCTCAGTCGTTGGTGCCAAACTTCAGTTCACGCACCCAGATGTTGCGGAAGCGGGTCGGATTGCCGTGGTCCTGCAGCTTGATCGGACCCGTGTCGCGAACGGTGTTGTAGTTTGCGACGCTCTTGTGACCCGTGGGCCCGAGGTAGGGCTGGCGGTGATGAGTGACGACTCCGTTGTGAAGAACAGTGACGTAGGCTTTCTTGAGAAGATTGCCTTCGGCATCCCATTTGGGGGCTTCGAAAATGATGTCGTAGGTCTGCCATTCACCCGGCTTGCGGGTGGCGTTAACCATTGGCGGCTTGTAACCATAGAGAGCAGAAGCCTGACCATCGGCATAGGATTTGTTCTCGTAGGAATCGAGGACCTGGATCTCGTAATTGTTCAGCAGGAAAATTCCGCTATTGCCGCGGCCCTGGGAATCTCCTTGAACTTCGGCAGGTGTTGCCCACTCCGCGTGAAGCTGAACGTCACCGAATTCACGTTTGGTTTTGATGTAACCGCCCTTTCCGCTTCCTTTCGGAGGAACTTCCATGAAGCCGTCTTTTACGGTCCAATCAGCTGCAGAACCATCTTTGTCCATGACCCACTCGGAAAGATCGGAACCGTCAAAGAGCACAATCGCATCGGAGGGAGCATCGGATGCTGTTTTCCCTGGAGTAACAACAGCGGGACGGGGACGGGCATCGTCATGGACGCGCCATTTTCCACCCGGGAGAAAGGGGGTGTCCGTATAGCCGGTCGGATGAGCTTTTGGCGCTGCCTCCTTTTTCTTTTTCTTCTTATCCTGCGCATTCGCAGGGCTGAGAGCGAAGGCCAACGCAAGGCAGGCTGTAACTAAAGTAATCTGTTTCATAGGCGGGGGAGAGTGACACGGAATTGGAGCGGTGACAAGGGCGCGAAAATGGTAGTGGTGGAGGTGAGCTTGACCAGAATGCAAACTTCACTTGCAGAGTGAATCCGAAGCCTATCGGCCGGGGCACCGTGCATGGTCGCAGCTTGCGGATGGTCTTCTTTCGGCGAAAGAGGACTACCTTGAAGAGCAAAAAAAAGCGCTCTCCATTACAGAGAGCGCTCTTTGAAATTTGCTGGCGAACGTCGCTTAAACGTTGCCGGAGATCGTCTTGCCGGTTGAAAGCAGATCGTCGCAGGCTTCTGCGATACGGGCAGCCATGCCTTCTTCCGCAGCCTTGAGATAGGCGCGCGGATCGTAGGCTTTTTTGTTGCCAATTTCTCCGTCGACTTTGATGACATTGTCGTAGTTTTTCAACATGTGATCAGCGATAGGACGAGTGAAGGCATATTGAGTGTCGGTATCGACATTCATTTTCACAACTCCGTATCCGAGAGTTTCGCGGATTTCTTCAAGAGTGGATCCTGATCCACCATGGAAAACCAGATCAAACGAAGAGTCGGCTCCGTATTTTCCGGTAACAGCATCCTGACCTTCTTTGAGGATTTCAGGACGAAGTTTCACAGCACCCGGCTTGTAGTGACCGTGAACGTTACCGAAAGTCGCGGCGAAAGTGAAGCGACCAAGGGAAGCCAATGCTTCGTGCACAGCGATCATGTCTTCCGTCGTCGTGTAGAGGTCTTCGTCGGGAGTGTCTTCGGTGCCGGCGGCTCCGTCTTCTTCTCCACCGACAACGCCGGCTTCAACTTCAAGGATGATTTCGTTCTCGGCACAGAGTTTGAGATACTCCTGTGAGATTTCCATGTTCTCGGCCAAAGGAAGTTCCGACGCGTCGAGCATGTGGTTCTGGAAAAGGTTGTTCTCACCTTTAGCGCGGCGTTTTGCGGTTTCTTCGATGAGAGGCTTGAGGAAATCCGGTGCGACGTGTGGGCGGCAGTGATCAGTGTTCAATGCAACGAGGACGTCGTACTGTTCTGCAAGGCGATGAGTCGCTTCAGCAAGAGCAATTGTTCCGTGAACGGTGTTTTTGTGATTCAGGCCGGAAGCAAACTGCCCTGCACCGGTCGAGAACTGAATAATCCCGTCGGATTTTTGATCAGCGAACGCTTTGAGCGCTGCGTTGATGGTAACGATGCTGGAGCAGTTGATTGCAGGGTAGGCATAGCCTCCCTGTTGGGCTGCATCCAACATGGCTTCGAACTGTTTTGGAGTTGCTACTGGCATAATGCGGGACCCATAAACTCCACAGGAGAGCATTTCAAGTGCAGAATTCGACACCGGCTTTGCGAAAAATGGAGAGAAATCCCGAGGCTTTAATGATTGTCAAAACCTCGAGGTAGATCTAGCATTCGCTTTCTCAGGAAATGTCAGAATCGATCTTCACAAACGAGGGCTACATTCGTCCGGCTGTTCTAATTGCCGCATACCGTGGTGGTATGTTTCCAATGGCAATGGACAGCCGCGGTGATATCGGGTGGTTTTCTCCGGATCCAAGGGGAGTGATTCCACTGGAGTCTTTTCATATCCCTCATGGTTTGAAAAGGGCTTTAAAAAAGAATCCCTTTGAAATAAGGATCAATACGGCCTTTCGCGAAGTGATGGATGGATGTGCGGCCAGGACCACGACCTGGATCAGCCGGGAAATCAAATTGAGCTACGAGAAATTATTCGAACTCGGCTATGCCCATTCGGTGGAATGTTGGCGTGATGAGAAGCTGGTGGGCGGACTTTACGGAATCGGAATCGCCGGTGCATTCTTTGGAGAATCCATGTTCAGTCGGGAGGCTGATGCATCGAAAGTGGCTCTTGTCGGACTGGTGGATCGGCTGAACGAGAGAAACTTTGAACTCCTTGATACTCAGTGGTCGACCAAGCATCTGGAATCTTTCGGGTGTACTGAGATTCCGAGGCACGAATACATTGAGCAGCTCAACAGGGCTCTCCTGGTAAAAACCAGCTTCGTTTGAGTTCTCAGCCCCCGGCGACCATCAGCACGATTTCTACGATGTCTCCATCGCCGACGGAGTGTTGATCCAGTTCACGGGCGAGGAGAGCGCTCCCGTTCAATTCCACGAGAACAGGTTGAGGCCCGAGTTTCAGTGTTTCAAGAAACTGAGGTACCGGCATTTCCTTTTCAAGATCCTGCGATTTGCCATTCAATGTGATCGTCATCTGTAGTGGGGAAAATATCAGAATCAGGCGAGAGCCGACTGATTCAGTAGTATCGACGAATCCCAGTCTTTCCAAACTGGTTCCAATCCAATGCCGCGCAGAAAATCGGCGATCTCTTCCGGCGAGCGTTCATCTGCAATGTCGAACTGGCCTGTGGCGTCGGTGGATTTTTCGGATCCAGAAGAACAAGGTTTCGTGTTGGTCTCGTCCAGTTCGACGCGACGTCCACGAACTGTAAGGTGTAGATCATCGGCACCCTCTCCGGTGTATCCCCCCGGAGCAGTGTGGCTGCCTGCACTGATACTGGTGATCCCGAGCGGGAAAAGTGAGTCCCGCAGTGCTGCCGGTTCCCGGGTGCTGAGAACGATCCCTACCTGAGGAAAGCAGATCCTGAATGCACAGATCAACTGCACAAAGTCGCGATCAGAAATTTCGTGATCGGGTTGAAAGCTGCCTGCAGCCGGTCGGAGGCGGGGAAGACTAATGGTAAAACTAGATTTCCAGCAAGTTTTGAACAGGTATTCCAGATGAGCTGCGAGGCGAAGAGCGTCGTATCGCCAGTCTACGAGCCCCATGAGTGCACCGATTCCCATTCGACGAAAGCCGCCATCGTATCCCCGTTCCGGACATACCAGTCGCCAGTCGAAATTCTTCTTTGGACCCGCCGTGTGGAGTTCGGCGTATTTTTCCCGGTGATAGGTCTCCTGATAAACCACAAGGCCTTCGCAGCCGGCGTTCACCATGCGGGAATACTCGTCCTCCTCCATGGGGCCGATTTCGATGGCCAGTGTCGGGATTTCTTCGCGGAGAGCGTTGAGGCATTCCTCCATATAGCCATCAGAGACAAATTTGGGATGTTCTCCGGCGACCAGGAGAATATTGCGAAAACCCCGTGAGGAAAGATGCCGTGCCTCAGCGACTACCTGAGTGACGGTGAGAGTGGTGCGCAGAATAGGGTTGTCCCTGGAGAACCCGCAGTAGCTGCAGTTGTTGATACATTCGTTGGACAAATAAATGGGGGCGAACATTCGCATCGTCTGTCCAAAGTGTTGACGGGTAACCCCGGCAGATTCCATCGCCATCTCCTCAAGACAACGCGGGGAGACCGGCTCGATCAACTGCTCAAACTGTCTGAGCAGAGCGGATCGGTGGCCGGTCTGATCCAGTTTGTTTAACTCTTCAACAAATGACATTCTCTGCCCAACATAGCCACGGGGCTTCAGCGGGCAAATAGTCATGTGTGCGAAAATTCCTCTGAAGACAGGGGTTTCAGGAAAAAAGAACCTAAAAAATCATTGCCAAATCTGGGAAGCACCGCTAATAACTGCGGATAACTTAACAAAATTCTTCCATATGGCCGACGCAGAGATCGCAGAAAAAGTAAAAAACATTATCGTAGAGCAGCTGGGTGTCAGCGAAGATCAGGTGAAGCCTGAAGCTAAATTCGTTGAAGACCTCGGTGCTGATTCACTCGACACAGTTGAGTTGGTCATGGCTTTCGAAGAAGAATTCGATATTACGGTGCCAGATGAAGAAGCTGAGAAGCTTACTTCCGTCGGAGATGTAAACACTTACATTGAAGGCAACAAGGACTGATTCGTAACTGTTTCAGTAACAAAAATTTCGAAGATGCGCCTCCTAACCGGGGCGCATTTTTGTTTTCCGAAATAATCGATTTTGATTAGAGGTGGATTTCCCGTCATTCACCTCTAACTTTGAATTATCTGGATTATGCGATCGCTCTCCTACGACGACATTTCTTATGCGATGGAAACGACCTCGGTGATCCACGAACCGGATCGCCGGATCGATACCTTCGGCTCTACTAATTTCGAATATTGTCTGATCACGGAGCTGATGGACAATGCGAACCAGGTTCGGATCCGCGAGGGGAGAGTCGAGGCTGAGCGTCCCCGTATTTTGCGGCCGGAAGGATACTCCGATTTGATGTTTGAAGGTTTCGGTGAGCAGGCCGAGGCATTTCGCGATTGGTTTAAAGAAGTGGGAGGGAATCTCAGCTTCTTGAAATACGGCTTCAATTTCGCGGCCCGGGATATTCGGGAAAGTGTGGTTCACGAAGCCGTTGAAGTGGTATCCGACCGGGTTCTCGAGGATATTCGTTCAAGCGGAAATCCTTCCAAGGCAGTGATTGTAGGAGTCGATGATACCTGGGAAATCTCACTGATTAAATTCACGATGGAAATGGTGGAGAAATCCGGCGACATTAATGTGTTTGATTTTCAACGTCGCGGATTGTTGTAAAAACTCGCGTTTGATTCTTTCGATATCGTCATGGCTCGTTTCAAACTGGTTCTCGCTTTTCTCGCATTCGTAATTTTCGCCGCGGGTGCAGGCGGGGCCTACTATTTCTGGAAGAAATTCATAGTGCCTGATACCGTGGTGACACGCCATATCGAGGGCAGCGCAGAAGTTCCACGGGAGAAACCTGACCTCGGGAAGCGTCACTTTGACGATGCGATCCAACTGCTCCGCGATGGGGAAATGCTGGCAGCGAGGGACCGGCTTCTCTACCTGATGGAGTACTATCCGGAGTCGAAGACCTTTGAAGATGCGAAAAGAATTGTCGGCGAGGTCAATATGGATCTACTGATTTCCAAGATTCCCATCGAAGGAAAAGCAGAACATATGGTGAAACGCGGGGAGGCTCTCTTGACAATTGCTCGTCGCAGCAAGACCACGATTGATTACATCATGCGGGCGAACGGAAAAACAACCGCGCTGATCTTTCCTGACGAAGCGATTACCGTATTTCCTTTGGCTTACACCACTGAGATCGATTTGGGTAAGAAGAAGCTGCTTGTTCTCGATGGGGATAAATTTTTCAAGGAATACGATATCCTTGATACCAATCTGCCGGTGGGACTTTCGGCTCCGGTCTCCACTTCGATCAGTGAGAAAGTCGCCTGGTTTAATGACAAGCCGATCAATTTTCAGGATCAGAATTATCTTGATTGTCAAAAATGGATCCGAAGCGGAAAAATGGGGCTTTTCATTCGTCACGTCATGCCCGATGATGCCGGTAGAAAGAAGCCCTTCGGTGTCATGGTTTCCAAGCCGGATCTGGAGGAGCTATTTACCATTTTGAGGAACGGAACCGGCGTAAAACTGGTCGACTCTTCCCAATAGTTATCATATCACCTGCAAGGATACATTTCATGAACGTAGAACCATTGGAATTTGAAAAACCGATTGTGAATCTGGAACGGCAGCTTGCCGAACTGAGAGATCGCGCTGCCGACAGCGATATCGACATGAACGGTGAGATCAAGCGGATCGAGGACAAACTCGCCAAGACGAAGCTGGATATTTACCGAAACCTCTCCTCCTGGCAGCGGGTGCAGATCGCGCGGCACACCCAGCGTCCATACATGCTGGACTACGTGGAGCATTCTTTTGAAGACTTTCTGGAATTGCATGGGGATCGCCATATCGGTGATGACGAAGCGATGCCCGGCGGATTCGCTTATTTGGAAGGGCGACGCGTCGTTGTCCTCGGTCATCAGAAGGGAAGAGATACCAAGGAGAATTTGCGCAGGAATTTCGGAAGTGCCCACCCCGAAGGTTATCGCAAAGCGATGCGCCTGATGAAGATGGCGGAAAAATTTAACGCTCCAATTGTGACTTTGATTGATACTCCCGGTGCTTATCCCGGAATCGGTGCAGAAGAGAGAAACATTGCTGAGGCGATCGCTTTTAATCTTCGGGAAATGATGACGCTATCTGTTCCGATCGTAGCCGTAGTGATCGGCGAAGGAGGTTCCGGTGGGGCTCTCGGGATTGGAGTCGCTGACCGGGTCCTGATGATGGAGAATGCCTACTATTCAGTGATCAGCCCTGAAGGCTGTGCAGCAATCCTCTGGAAAGATCGGAAGTATGCGACTGAAGCCGCTGAGGCACTGAAATTGAGTGCTGCTGATTTGCAGGGACTGGAAATTGTAGACGAAGTGATTCCCGAGCCACTCGGTGGGGCACATCAAGATCACATTGGTTCTGCCGCAAGTCTCAAGAAAGCTGTCAGAAAGAATCTGATGGACCTTCGAGAATTCGATTCCGAGACCCTTTTGGAGAATCGTTATCAAAAATTTCGTAGCTATGGGCAGTTCCGCGAGCGTAATCGTTAAGGAAGGCTTAATTTTCTCTAGTATTCCTACTTGATTCATCCAAAACCTGACGCATTTTCAGCACCATGAATTCTTTGACTCTCGGTTTCTTTTACTTAGTTGGCCTCGTCTGGGGTCTCTCTGAGACTTGCATGATTGCCAGCAACGGAAACTGGACTCCACTAATCATCTTCCTCCTTGGATTCGTCCTGCTTTTCGCGATTGTCGGCTGCTGGCCGCTTCCAGATGAAAAGGTCAATTTTCTCGGTTCAATCTTTGCAGTAATCCTTGGACTTGGCCTTCTTATGATTGCTGTTGGTTCATTTTTCGCTGTCCCTGAAGGTGCTGGAGTCGGCGGACCAATCATTAAGACTTTGATCGCTGCCTTGTTCGTAGTTTTCGGTCTGATTTCCTTTGTGAACTGCAAATCTTCCGGTTCCGAGCAGCATTAGGTCTGAATTGCTTTTCAATTCAACAGGGTAGACGGATCGATTTCACCCTGTTTGGATAGACTGTCGTGAGTAGAAATTTGACCATCTGTGTCGAGGGCGCTCACAACGTTGAGTGTCTTCTCGAAAGTTCGAATTTCGAAACGCTTCGGGTATTTCTTGAAGAGGGGAGGCACGATGTTCTCCATAAAAAAGTTCTCGATCGTGGAATCCCTCTACAGGTGCTTTCCGCAGAGATGATGGCCGGTGCGGCCGGCTATCAGTTTCATCGAGGTGTGTTCGCTCATGCGAAAAGACCGGATGCTGCCTGCCTGGATCCCACTAAAGTGTCGCGCCTTGTCGTATTGACGCATTTAGCAGACGAAGGAAATCTCGGGACGATCATTCGCACCGCGACAGCATTCGGGGCTGATGGAATTCTTTTGGAAAAGAACAAAGGGGGAGACCCCTATTCCAGAAAAGCGATTCGGGCTTCATCGAGGGGAATTTTTAAGCTACCGGTCTTTGAATCATCGGATGTCCCGGCAACTCTTCGAGAGCTGAAAACCAGCGGGTTTGAAATATTCGGTACCTCGCCTCACGGTGAGTCGATTTCCGTTTCGGATTGCGCCATGTCAGAAAAAATGGCCGTTGTTTTCGGAGCGGAAAAGGACGGCGTTCCTGAGGCGATTCTTAAGGAATGCACTGTGCGCACATCTATTCCCATGGAGCGGGGAATGGACTCTCTCAATGTTGCAGGCTGTGCCGCAGTGGTCCTCTACGAGTTGTTCTCTAAAAAGAGCTAGGGAATGCCTTACTCAACTCCAGGCTTCGCGCAGGACTCTGAGGAAATTGCCGTGAAAAATACCGGCAATGTCTTCCGCGCTGAAGCCGCGTCCTGAGAGAATTCCCTCGAGGCTCTGAAGGTCGGCAATCGTGTCGAGATCTTTTGGGCATTGTTCACGTCCAAATCCGCCATCAAGATCGCTCCCGATACCACAGTGATTCGCATTTCCCGCCAACTGACAGATGTGATCAATGTGATCCGCAATGTGGGCGATGGTCACGCCTGTTGATTCCGGCGTCGATTCGCCGCGGGTCCAATTGGGGATCATCATCCAGGCATCGAAAACACCTCCCAGAACTGCGCCGCGTTCGATAAGCAGTTTGATTTGTTCATCGGAATATTGACGAACATCGTCTACAAGAGCGCGGCAGTTTGAGTGACTGGCCCAGACTGTTCCCTGGTAAATATCCAGGGCTTCGAAAAAGCACTTATCGTTGAGGTGGGTCGCATCGAGAATGATTCCAAGATCGTCCAGTTTTCGGACCAGATCTTTTCCCTGTGGAGGAAGCCCGCCGACAGCATCGTGTCCCATTGCATAGCGACCGATACCGTAGTGAGCAGGTCCCATGGCGCGAAGGCCATATTCGTAAGCGCGGTCTACGTGATCCAGCGTCACCATGGAGTCCGCACCCTCAAGGCTGAGAATGTAGCCGATTGGCTCCTTTGCCTTTGCTGCGGCATCCGGATCACTCCAGGTAGCCAGCGATGATTCGAGATCGGCAAGGTTTTTCACCATCTTCATTTCGCCGATGGCCTCCATTTCCTGGTAGTAGGCAATCTGTGCCTGAGTCATTCCCCAGGCTTGAGCAGGGGACTCCCATCCGGCCGCAGGCCCCTTCGGTTTCATGCAGCCGGCAATTTGAGTTGCGACGCAGAGACCGATCCCGCCTTTTCGCATTTCCTCAAAATTTACAGTGCCCATGGCACCGCCTTTGATGGTGCTGTCTCTCTCCAGATCTCTAATTTCGTCGATGGAAAGGGTCAGATCCCGGTTCCATTCCATCGCATTGAGGCTGAGATCGAGATGAACGTCAAAAATCAAATTCATGGCAAAGACTGGATTTTTCCTGAAAAAAGGGTCAAATTAGGGTTCGAACGCAAACAATCGAAGGATATGAGAACATTACCAGTTCAATTGTGCGCCATGGCGATTTTCGCGAACATGGCTTTGGGGCAGGATGCAGCAGAGGGAACGGGGTTTCCGTCCGATGCTACATTGGCAGCAAAATTAAAGGAGGTTTCTGATGCTCCGGCTGTTGCGCCGGTTCCAGTGAAGGCACCGGCAGGGGCTACGACGCAAACGACTCCCACAACTTCATCGGAAAAGCCAAGGGTGACATTTACGGATGAGCCAGCACTTGAGCCCGGACCGGAAATGCATATTGGTACTGGAAGCGTTGCCTGGAATTCGATGCTAAAGAAGTCAGAAGCGGAGCGGGCACTTCAGGAAGCTCGGGAAAAGAGAAATATTTATCGCAATATTGCTGCAGGCGGCTCTCCAATTGTGAAGCCCCGGACAGCTTCAGAATTCCTCGCCGCAAATCCTCCCACGCCCGTTCCTGTGAGCGACGTGGTTCAGAATCGTGCCAACAATTTGCTCGAAGTCAGGGCGAGTGGCGCCTCACAATTCAACCGGGCGCCTCAGGGCGGAAACCGGGCGCCTCAGAGCGGCGGCGATGTCCCTCAGTTTTCCAATCCACAAGTGGGGCAGGCACCTCGCAAGAGTCGTCCGAAATTCTTCTCCTTCCTGAAACCGAAATCTCAAGTTGAGGCAAGGCCGGAAGATTTCCAGAATCCATATAATTTGGAACCCGAACCTGCGCTGTCGCCGACTGCTGCTTATCCTCAGGGGCCTGAGCCGGTGACGGAAGGGCAAAGACCTCCGGCAATGGACAACGATTCTATCGATGCGCTGATCGCAGAAGCGGCGGCCGGATCCAGTGTGGCACAGCAGGCTCCTCCGGTTCCGCAGCAGCCTTCCAGAAATTCAAATGGTGGCGGATTTCTCAAAAAACTTTTCGGAAAGAAACCCGTACATCAGCCGGTTACTATTTCTGATCCGTTTCCTTCTGCTCCTCCACTTCCAGGAGGCTTGCCTCAGGGTGAACTCCCGCCTGTGCCAACAGAAACAAGCGATGAGTTTAATCTTGATATTCCTGCGCCTCCTTCATCGGTAAATGCTCCGGAAGCAGGAGCAGGCAATCCCGCGCCTGCGCTCCCTGTTCGCTAAGAAGCGCTGCCTGCTGCGGTAAAGGCTTCAGACTCAGACCGTGATCTGACGGTCTCGTGCGTGAATGGTCCACACTTCACCGCTTGGACGATCATTCTCGATGAGATGAGCTTCCCGATGCAGTGCCAGACTCGGGCAAATGTGCCAGGGGATTCCAATCAAGGTGTCGCCGACATTCCATTCGTCCGCCTTTTCTGTGGCAATGACGAGATGCTCTTCGCTTTGGCCGACAAAGATCGCGTCAGGAATTGCGTCGAGTCTCACCCGGTGGGTGATCGGGTTTTCTCCGGCGACGGATTTGTGCCCCAGATCAAGACAGAGGTGACCGGCCTGTGGCTTACTGATAACACGGGTCAAAAGACCGGCTGCCGGAGTGAACGGCAAGTCAGGATGATTCTCACTGTATCCTGCATCCCACAATAAAGTGGTTCCCGGTGAACATTCCCAGGGAATCGGGGATTCGCGGGCGACCTTCGTGTGCATTTCAAAAGTTGGGGAGCCGCCGGCAACGATTAACGGGATTTCAATTCCTGCGTCCTGAACACTTGCAGCAAATGCATGAATTGCGGCGAGACTTTCCTCAAAGGCACCTTTTCTCTCCTCAAGGTTCTGTTGGTGAATGTGGCCATCATAGGCGTGGATTCCACCGAACCTGAGATGGGGATCCTCATTGATCATTTTTATCAAATCCAGAGATTCAGTTCCCGGAGATATTCCGGTGCGGTGCATGCCTGAATCGAGATCGATAAACAGAATGAAAGGAGATTCCGAAGCCCTTGCGACTTCTGCGGAAATAGCAGACGCAATAGTTAAATTGTCAGCCACTGCTGCAAACTGTGTTCCCGGATAGCTTCGACGGAGTTGTAGAATTCTCTTAATATTCGGACCGACTGGTTGATAAGCCAGGAGAGCTTCTGCGACCCCTGCTTTGGCAGACATCTCCATTTCGGCCAAAGTTGCACACTTCACCTTGTCGATCCCGTGTTCGATCTGCCGTTTCAAGATTTCACCGAGTTTGTGCGTCTTTACGTGAGGACGCAGTAATTCCGGCCGGCCGTCAACGAGTGCCAGCATTTGAGAAATATTGCGGTCAATCAGCTCGGGAACCAGCAACAGGGATGGTGACGGGACATTTTCGAGATCGGTGATGTTATGCATAGCAGTGGAAAGAAGGGGATGGATCAGTCTTTGATCTCAACGATCAATTCAATCTCTACGGGAATATTCCCGGGCAAGGTATTCGTGCCCAGCGCACTTCGAGCACCGATGCCGGCTTCTTCTCCAAAAACTTCGGCGAACAAATTGGAGGCACCGTTAATTACCTGAGGCTGTTCTTTGAAGTCGTCTGTGCAGTTCACCAGAGCCAGCATTTTTACGACACGGGAAATTCGGTCGAGTGAGCCGTAATGGTTTTTCAAGGTGGAGACAAGGGCGAGCGCAGTTTGACGCGCTGCGTTTTGAGCACCTTCCAGATCGTATTCCTCTCCAACGCGACCGGTCATAAATGTCTCGTCATCCTGCCAGGGGCCGTGTCCGGAAAGGTAGGCTAGATTTCCGGTCTGGACGACCAGCTTGTAGACACCCCCTTTCTTTACCGCGGGCGGGAGTTGAATTCCTTTTTCAATCAAATTTGCTTCAGCGCTCATAGTTCAGTTTTTACAAACAGGAGTTAAGACAAGACGAGCCCGTCGGTCAATGGCGGTTTAGTGTTGAGGGCCTGCCACTTTTCAACAAATCGCTCGCAGGTGTCCGCGAATACCGGGGAAATTTCGAAAGTGATAGAGGGAAGTCCGGTCTCATCTGTTTCAATTTCGATACCTGCAGCTACGGCCCAGCGGGCAAACTGGCGGAGTTGATCGTCTTTGGATGTCGCCGGGGAATCGACGCCCTCGGCATTCTTGACCGGAGAAAAGTCATCGGCCCGCCCGGTCTCGATGATTACCGGATTTTTCGCGAATGGAAGAGCATCAAAAACGAACATCTCAAACTTGCAGGCGTTTGGTTCGGCGGGCTCGTTTCGCTGTCCATCCGTATCGACAAAAGGGACTTTCTTGTTCGCTTTGTGAAAAGGAAGTCGCGTCTCTTCACTGTCGCCCGAGCCAAGTTTCTTCACGAAATCGCGGTCGAAGAGGTGGATAGCAATGCTGCCACCACGGAAAGTGAGTTCGCCGGCATCGTCCCTTTCCTGAGACAATCGCTCGGGTAAATCGCTGTATTCGACTACCACGGCTTGTCCGTTCTGTTCACAGAAAACTCCGACCTTCTCTTCCGGATAGGCCTTGGGAAGAGCTTTGCTCGAAAGCTCCGAATTTCTGAGAATATGAAATCCGATAAATTCGGGATCCAGACAACGAACAAGCGGATTGTCGACTTGAAAGTAGCTGACGATATCGATGCCGCGCTCTTCCATTTTCGAAATTGCACCTGACCGCACTAATGCTCGCAGGGAGCCGCCGTGACCATCAGGACTCAGGGCTATTGAGCCTTTTTCATCGAGTAGAATCTTTCCTTCAGAATCCACCGCCGGCATCAGGCCCTGACTGAAAAAGGAAACGTCTTCCTCTTTGAGGCCGAAGAAATTGTTTTCGCGGAAGAAACTTACCGTCGCCTCGTGATTGCTGATTGAGGTCATCAGAAACCAGGGGATGGACTTTCCGTAGTGATTTCCTGCAGCAAGAATCTTTTCGGCAAAGACCTGGAAGAGTGTCTTTTTGAGAACCGGAGTCACCGGGAAAGTCCCTTTGGGCCCGTCGTAGCCCAGCCTGGTTCCCTGACCTCCGGCTACGGTGAAAGCGGCGACGCGTCCGGCGCGAAGAGCCTCTTCCCCCGTTTCCTTGGCCTCGGTCCAGAGAGCTGCGTCGCCCCCGTTCGCAGGGAGTGGAGTAAAGTCTGCGGGGCTGAGTTCGTCGGCGATTGAATCGTTTCCTTCGACTTTTCCTTTTACCAACGAATCAACGAGTCGGTCCAGTTCATCAAGATCGATATCTGCAGCTTGAGCGCTCAGCTGTTCCTGCTCGGCTGACGAAAGCTCGTGAAAAAACTGAAAGACCTGTCCCTGTCCCCGGGATTCAAAGCGATTTTGAAGTTCATTCATGATTGAGGCATTCCTGGAAGAGTGTCTGTAATGGAAGGTAAAGAAGTGTCAGAGGGCCTTGTGCGCATCAGCTGTCTCCTAACTCAATGGAACGATCCCGGGCAGCATCGAGCGCTTTACTGACAATGGCTGAATAGTCGCTTTCCCTGAACGACTCGAGCGCAGCAAAGGTAGTTCCATTTGGGCTGGTCACATTTTCCCGAAGCTGAGAGGGGGACTCACCGGTTTGTTTGACGAGTTCGGCGGCACCGGCAACGGTCTCCACAGCGAGATTGTGAGCGATCTCAGCTGGTAGGCCCTGGGCAATTCCTGCGGCAACCATGGATTCGATCATTAGAAAAATGTAGGCCGGTCCGCTTCCCGACAAAGCGGTGACGGCGTCGATATTTGATTCCTCAACCTGACAGGCATAGCCAACCGAACTGAGCAGTTTGTCGGCAAGTGAAATGTCCTCCGGCGTGGCCAGTGCGCCCGGTGCAATAGCGGAAGCTCCCCGGCCGACGAGAGAAGGGGTGTTCGGCATAACCCGAATGATGCGATGTTTATTGTTCGTCTTCCCGGCAATGGTGTCGATTTTCACCCCGGCGGCAATGGAGATGAGAAGTCGATCGGATGTTCCGGAAATCTCCGAAAGCATGCCATCGAAGGTTTGTGGTTTCACGCAGAGGAGGATTACTTCGCTGGCTTCGACGACTTCGGAATTTGAGGCAGCCGCCTTGACCCCGAATTTTTTTACGGTGCCTTCGACTGCGGGTTCGTAGGCATCAAACACTGTGATATCCGAAGGCGCGCAAAGCTTTGCCTTCAAGATTCCCCCGAGCAAAGCCGAGCCCATTTTTCCACATCCGATGACACCGAGTTTCATGTCTCATCCTTAGCGAAGGATCAATCACGGGCAAGGTGGAACTTTGCTCTGCTCACGCAAGAATGTCTTTTGCGACATGCCCGTAAACGTCTGTCAGTCGGAAATCCCGGCCGGCGTGACGATAAGTGAGTTTCTCGTGATTGATTCCCAGCAGGTGAAGAATGGTGGCGTGCAGATCGTGGACGTGCATTTTATTTTCTGCTGCGTAGTAGCCATAGTCATCAGTGGCACCGTAAGCCATGCCGCCTTTTACGCCGCCGCCAGCCATCCACATGGTAAATCCGTGCGGGTTGTGATCCCGTCCGTTGGTTCCCTGGGCAGTTGGAGTTCTTCCGAATTCTCCACCCCAGACGACTAAAGTATCTTCGAGAAGTCCGCGGGATTTTAGATCCCGAAGTAATCCGGAGATGGGTTTGTCGACTTCAGCCGCGTTCTTGGTGTGGCCTTGATAAAGGTTCCCATGCTGATCCCATTGGACCTCGGTGTCGCTGTGGGTCACTTGGACAAAGCGGACGCCCCGCTCGCAGAATCGACGGGCGAGGAGACATTGGCGGCCGAAATCCTCGGTGATAGGATTGTCGAGGCCATAGAGCTTCTTCGTAATTTCCGTTTCGCCACTAAGGTCCTGAGCATCAGGCATAGAGGTCTGCATTTTATACGCCAGCTCGAAGGTCTTAAGCCGCGCATCGAGCGCCTCGTCGTCGGGATTGGATTCCGCAAAATTCTTGTTGAGGGACTGAATGAAGCCGAGCTGATTTTTTTGTCGGTCGGGAGAAAGTTCCGGGTTGTGAATGTGTTTCACTTTGGCCTGGAGGGAAGGAGTGCTGGCGGTTCCCATTGGGGTGCCCTGACAGGATTGGGGGAGGAAAGCCGATCCCCAGTTATTCACACCACCGTGAGCAAGGGTGGGGCAAATGGTCATAAAGGAAGGAAGGTTTCCGTTTTCGGAGCCCAGTCCGTAAACTACCCAGGATCCAAGACTGGGGCGGACGAATGTATCGCTACCTGTGTGGAGTTTCAGTGCCGCTCCTCCATGCGCGGGATTGGTCCCGTGAACTGAACGCAGGATGCAAAGATCGTCGACACATTGAGCGACGTTGGGGAAAAGGTCGGAGACCGGAAGGCCGCTTTCGCCATAGCGTCGAAATTTCCACGGCGATTTGAGAAGATTTCCCGCTTCAGCAAATGTGATTCTTGGAAGATCAAAGGGAAGGGGCTTTCCGTGATCCCGGGTTAGCAGCGGCTTGGGATCAAAGGTGTCGACATGAGAAGGCCCGCCCTTCATGAAAAGAAAAATGACCCGCTTCGCCCTCGGCGCAAAATGTGAACCCGCCAGTCCGTCGATCCCGCCCTCTGCCTGCAGCATAGACTGAAATGCAAGCTGGCCAAAACCGACCGCAGCGGTTCCGAGCAATTGGCGGCGTTGCATCATAGGGTTGATCATCTTGACTCAGTTGACGTGAATAAATTCGCTGGAGGCAAACAGGCCCTGACAAAAAGCGGCCCAGGCTTCGGGATCCTTTTCATCGCTTCCGAAAGAGGAGATGAATTGGCGGGAGGTGGACAGTTCGGTGGCAACTGCCTGCCTTCCAAAAGCAAGTTCCCAGGCGAGTTGAATTCGATTTTCAGGGTCTTCGCCGGCCTCATCGCGGAGTCGGGCAGCAAATGCCTTTGCGCTGTTCAGGGCGAGAGGGGAGTTCATCATCAAAAGCGCCTGTGGAGCAATCACTGTGGAGTTGCGATTCCCGGTCGGCATTGTCGGATCAGGATAATCGTAGAGCTGAAGCCAGTCGTAGACATGATTCCTGACAATCGGCAAAAAAGCAGCCCGCCTCAAAGAGAGGTAGTCGGTGTGATCTTTCGAGGTGTGATTGAATACCATCTGACGATTTCGCAGTGGAATCGTCTTTCCTCCGATTTCCGTATCGAGACGCCCGGAAACGGTAAGCACGGCGTCCCGGATCTGCTCGGCTTCGAGTCGACGTGTTGGAAAGACTGAAAGAAGTCGATTTTCAGGATCTACGATGGAAGCTTTCTCTCCCGCAGGAAGAGCTGCCATCTGGTAAGTCTGCGAACTCATAATGAGTTGATGAAGCTTTTTCAACTGCCAGCCATTTTCGACAAACCAGCTGGTGAGCCAGTCAAGCAACTCGGGATGGCTCGGTTTGTCACCAAGTAGACCGAAGTTTTCAGTAGAAGAAACAAGGCCCGTTCCAAAATGCCAACGCCATACTCGGTTCACGATCACTCGGGAAGTAAGCGGGTGATCAGGGGAGGCCATCCATTTCGCCAACTCCAGGCGGCCGCTTTTATCTTTTGGAAAGGTTGCTTCGTTCTTTTTGAAAACGACTGGAAAGGCCCGCGGAACCGGCTCTCCCAGATTCAAGTGGCTGCCGCGAATGTGAATAGGCAGCTTATCTAGAATTTCCTTCGCGTCTGTGACACCCATGGCAGCAGGCTTGTCGGGGGCATGGCTCTCAACGAGTCGGGCCTCTTCATTGAGTTTGTTAAGCTCTACCAGAAAGTCTTCATCAAATGCATGCTCGGGTTTGGCGGGAACGGCGAGAAATCCGGAATTGTCGAAGAGCGCGGCGCGGAACGGCTCTAGTGCTGCGTCTTCAAGTTTGGTAGCCTTGGCATCTTTTTTCTTCGCTTCCTCAAATGCGATAAATGATTTCCCGAATCGGTCTTCGTAGAATGACCGCATCCCGTCGATATCGTCCTTTTTGGAAAAATCCCACCAGGGGGCGAAGACAGGATCATCGATGTGGTATTCCAGATGCTTCCGACAGTGATGAAGGATTCGCGGATGCAGATTCAATGATTCGGCGACCTCGCTGATTGCAGCGAGGGTAGCCATTCCATCAAAGCGGGAGGCGGCTACCAGGTAATCAACTGCCTTGATCCGCGCCTCTCCCCGGAGCCGGACGATCTCCTTGGTTTTTGGCGTGGCGGCTTTCTTTTTCGCCGCAGCGATTTTCTTATCCCACTCTGCCAATTCTTTCTTATCTTCTTCCGTGGAAAAATCGAACTCATACCAATGATGAATCGCTCCGGTTTTGGTTCCTGCAAAAGGTTGGCTGCTTTTGAAAAAAGCGGCCATCGAATAGTAATCCGCCTGCAAAATCGGATCGAATTTGTGATCATGACATCGGGCACATCCCAAGGTCAGGCCCATGAAGGCCTTACCTGTCGTGTCGAGCTGTTCGTCGATCACATCCATGTCCAGCTTCTCGCGGTCTTTCTCTGCCAGAACTCGTGCGCCCAGGGCTAGAAAACCGGTGGCTATTTTCTGTTCCTGCCCGGAATTCGGAAGCAAATCCCCCGCAATTTGTTCGGTCAGAAAGACATTGAAAGGCTTGTCGTCGTTCATCGACTTGATGACATAGTCGCGATATTTCCAGGCGTTTCCGAAGGCCAGGTTTTCGTCGAGTCCGTTGGAGTCGGAGTATCGGGCAACGTCGAGCCAATGCCGTCCCCAGCGAACTCCGTATTGAGGCGAGGCAAGAAGTCGATCAACTACTTTTGCGTAGGCGTTTGGAGATTGATCCTCTAGAAATTTGTCAATTTCTTCAATCGATGGAGGAAGGCCGACCAAGTCATAGGTCGCTCGTCGAATCCAGGTGCGCCGATCGGAAGCAGGCGCCGGTGACAGCTTTGTTTCCGCCTGCTTGCGGTAAATAAATGCATCGATCGCATTCGTCGGTTTCTCTTTTACCTTCGGCACATCCGGTTTTCCTACCGGCTGGAATGACCAGTGTTTACCGCGCTTTTCGATATCAATGCCCGGTTTGGCACCCCCTGCATCCGGATCATCCGTTCTTGGATCAGGAGCTCCCATCGCGATCCATTTTTCAAGATCTTTAACCGCCTGAGCGGGTAGCGGTGATTTCGGTGGCATCTGAAGATCGCGATCCTTGTAGCGAACCGTCTCGATCAGAAGGCTTGTTTCCGGATCCCCGGTAGTCAGTTTAGGTCCGCTGTCACCTCCATGCCGAATGCCGGAAGGGCTGTTCAGAGCCAGACCACCTTTCAGTTTTTTCCCGTTGGAATCATGACATTCGTAGCAATTCTCCACGAAAATGGGCCGGATCTTCTTTTCAAAAAATTCACTTTGCTCAGATGTGATCTTTGATTCTTTAGCCGATGCAGACGCAAACCCTGTTAGCAGTAGGGCAATGCAGCATTTGGTGGCTTTTGTGAATAAATCCATCTCGACACCCAATCATAGTGTATTCGACGGGTTATGGCTAATTTCGGTCGTGGCGTGATGGAGGGATTAGTTTCAATAATTGCAATGCGCTACTTGCCTTGCTGAACGGTCTCGTGATAGTTAAAAACTGTGTCAGATCTATCCAAATGACTTCATTCGATTCTTCCACCGCCACGGGCCCTGAAACTATTGCGGAGCTTTGCCGAATCGTTGGCGATGACAATGTCCTTACGGCTCTTGAAGATCTGATTCCTTACGGTTTCGACGGAACCGCGGCGATGAAAGAAAAGGCGGCTTGTGTCGTTCTTCCCCGTGAGACTGGCAAAGTTGCAGAGGTGATGCGCTTCGCTGCGGAGAAGAAGATTCCCGTGGTGACTCGTGGATCCGGAACTGGACTGTCAGGTGGGAGTATTCCTGTCCAAGGAGGGATTGTTCTCTGCCTCGTTCATCTCAATGAAATTCTCGAACTCGATCCTGCCAATCTTACCATTCTTTGCGAGGTCGGAGTGATCACCAAAGCGATTGATGATGCCGCTCTTCCGCACGGGCTCTTTTATCCTCCGGATCCCGGTTCGATGAAAATTTCGACCATCGGGGGGAATGTGGCGAATAACTCCGGGGGGCTGCGCGGATTGAAATATGGAGTGACTCGTGACTACGTCATGGGGATGGAAGTGGTATCGCCGTCCGGAGATGTGATGTGGCTGGGATCCAAATGCGTGAAGGACGTGGCCGGTTATTCTCTCAAAGATTTGTATGTTGGGTCGGAGGGGACACTGGGAATCATCACGAAAGTGCTTTTGAAACTGGTGCCCCGCCCACAGGCGAGGCGTACGCTTCTGGCCTCCTATGACTCGATGGAGGCTGCAGCGCGGACAGTTTCCAAGATCATTGAAAATCAGATTATTCCCTGCACTCTCGAGTTTCTAGATCGAAAGACTTGCCGCTGTGTTGAAGATTACGCCAAAGTAGGCTTGCCGACAGAGGCCGCTGCCGTGGTGTTGATTGAAACTGACGGCCATGAAGCAGTCGTAGACGAAGAGGCAGACGCAATGGCCCGGATCGCCGAAGAAAACGGGGCCATCTCGGTTGAAAAGGCGCGGGATGATTCTCATGCCTGTCTCTTATACACATCTCCGAGCCCACGAGACCGAGGCTGA
>CAJXQE010000033.1 GCA_913058215.1 uncultured Verrucomicrobiales bacterium | reverse complement strand
GATCAGCCTCGGTCTCGTGGGCTCGGAGATGTGTATAAGAGACAGATATTGGAATTGCTCTATGCCAGTGGTTTGCGGGTTTCGGAATTAACCGGAGCAAAGCTGGAGCTTCTTCATTTGGAAGAGCGTGTCATTCGGGTGACGGGGAAAGGGAACAAGACCCGCTTGGTCCCTGTCGGGAAAGAGGCGGTGAAATGCTTGAGTGATTATATTGATCACGAGCGCCCCGGGCTGGTTGGGCCTAAATCCGGCAGCGAGATATTTCTTTCGATGAGAGGGACGAGTTTAACCACCAACCGCATCCGGCAGATCGTTAAAGACCGCGCGAAGATGGCGGGGGTCGAGCAGAATGTATATCCCCACCTTCTCAGGCATTCCTTTGCCACTCATTTGCTGAGCAATGGAGCAGATCTCCGGGTCATTCAGGAATTGCTTGGTCATGCCGACATTTCCACGACTCAGATCTATACCCATGTGGATCAGAAACAGCTTCGATCCGTGCATAAGAAATTCCATCCGCGCGGGTAATAGGCACCGGCTCTCCAAGACACCTAAGGATTGAGACCCGCTTACGAATCGATCTGGATTCTCTTCAATCTGGAAGAAGCTCCGGATTTGATTACTACCTGTGCCTTTTTCAGCTTGAACTGATCAGCGATCAGGCGAATCAACTCTTTGTTCGCTTTGCCATCGACAGGAGGTGACTTGAGGCGCGCTACCCAGATTCCATCATCCTGCCGTAGCAGAGTGGACTCACGCGAATTCGGCTTCACTTTAACTTCGATCCGTACCATCGCGGAAATCGAAGTGCCTAAAATTTGATGTGGCGAAAAGGGGAAATCCGAAAATGAATTCCGCCTGTTTCACTCTTCGCCGGATCGTTTCCACCAGTCGGATGGACGTTCCCAGGGATCGAGAGATTCTGCCTTCTCTTCTTTAGCAGTGTTCAGATCTTCGACAAAAAGAGCTTCCTCCTCTTCGCGGGCGAGTTCTTCGAAAAGAACATCAAGCTCATCAGGTTGCTCGATCGCCTGTTTCTCACGCCACATAAGATAGCCGAAAAACAGGCCGATTCCTGAAATCATTCCAACGATTCCACCAATCATAAACACGGCGAGCGTACTGTCTGCTGTGACCGTGTTGCTGAAGCCTGAACCGAAGTTTGCTTCGCTTACGCTGGGAACACCGTCGATCACTAAAAGAGTGACCAGAACGATTCCGGTAACGAGGGCGAAGAGGCTGATTGGGGAGCTTTTGACGGAACGATGCATTTTTACAAAAGAGAGACGCGGTTTAGAGAAATATATCAAATTTGTGACCATTTTACAACCGCAAAGGCCGTTTTCTAAAAATTAAGGGGTAAAAATCTCTACAAATTGGTAATCAGGACTTCGGGAATTCGAATTGATCTCAAAATAAAGGTTACATAGAAAAAAATCTGATCCCTGCCCCTCGACCGGATGGGTATTTTCAGCGAGAATGCGAATGATGAGAAAGTTTTTACCCCTTCTTAGCGCTTTGATCCTACCCGTTCTCTCGAATGCGGCGGAGGAACGCCCCAATTTGATTTTCCTGCTGACCGATGATCAGAGTTTCTACTCTCTGGGATGCTACGGAAACAAAGACGTCAAAACGCCCAACATCGATGGATTGGCGGCGGATGGAATGGTATTCGACAACCACTACGACACCACCGCCATCTGTATGGCGAGTCGGGCCAGCATCATGACGGGAAATTTTGAGTACCGGACCGGTTGCAATTTTGAGCATGGACCGCTTCTCGCCAAAAGCTGGGCAAAGAGCTATCCGATGCTTCTTCGAAAAGCTGGATACAAGACCGCTGTTGCCGGAAAATTTGGATTCGTAGTCTCAGAAGAGCCGGGCGGGAAAGGAAAACTTCCGGAGAAGGACTTTGATCGATGGGGTGGAGGCCCCGGTCAGACCAACTATGCGACGAAAAAAAACAAATCGATGGCGAAGTATGCGGAGGAATACCCTCATTCCTCCGTTTCCTATGGTGCCTTCGGTCGCGATTTCATTCAGGACTTTGCGGGCAAAGAGGAGCCTTTCTGTCTGTCCATAAGCTTTAAAGCGCCGCACAAGCCGGCGACTCCCGATCCGCAGTTTGACGAAGTCTACAAAGGGAAAGTCTTCAAGAAACCCGAAAACTATGGCCGGGAGAACGGTGGACATTTCTCTGAACAAAGCCGCCAGGGACGTCAGTATGTCCGATTCGAAGAATGGGGGTATTCGGATAAATATGATGAGGTCATGGCTATCTATCATCAGCAAATTTATGCGATCGATGTGGCGGTGGGGATGATCCGAAAGGCACTCGATGAAAGCGGTGAAGCGAAAGATACCGTCCTCATTTTTACTTCCGACAACGGATTCCTTTGCGGGTCGCACGGATACGGATCAAAAGTTTTGCCCTACGAAGAAGCCTCGAGGGTGCCTTTGGTCGTATATATCCCCGGACACGAGAATTCAGGAAAAGAGATCCGCTGTGATGCGCTGACCGGGAATGTTGATTTTGCACCGACTTTGCTGGATCTCGCCGGAGTTAAAATACCCAAATCCATGGACGGAAAAAGTTTAAAGGCCCTTTATGACAATCCGGCAGCCACCATTCATGAGTCGCTTCCCTTGATCAATGTGTGGGGACCTGAAGAAGCCCACAGTCTCGGAGTCGTGACGAAAGACTGGAAATTTGTCCGCTGGCCATACGCGGAAGGTGGATTCAAAGCGGCAGAGGAATTGTTCTTTACCGGCGAAGATCCGCTCGAAATGCACAACCTCATCGAAGACCCTTCTCACTCATCGGCTTTGGAGGAAATGAGAAAACTCTACGATGGTGCAGTGGGAGACTGGCAGAAGAAAGCGGTGCCGTATCACAATTATCAGAAATTTGGGACATTCTTTGACCGGAATGGCCCGTGAAATAAAGACTGGTGATGACATCACCCGAGTTTGCGTTTTGAAAGGTTCGTGCTTAGTTCGCGTCAAAATTTGAAGAACAATGGAAGGGGAACCGCACTGTCGGAAACCACTTCTCAGAAAGGAAATCGTAATGGCAAAGCAAAGCGTTGAGGAAATCAAAAAGGAAAGTCGCGGATTGCGCGGAAAGATCGTTGAAACGATCAATTCCGGGGCTAGCCACTTTGAAGACGCAGAGTATCAGCTGATGAAGTTTCACGGATCCTATCAACAGGATGACCGGGATCTTCGCAAGGAACGCCGCAAGCAGAAGCTCGACAAAGCGTGGAGCTTCATGATCCGGAGCAAGATGCCCGGTGGCCGGCTCACTGCAGAGCAATACATCGCCCATGACAACATCGCGGATTCTGTGGGATGCGGAAATATGCGTCTCACCACCCGTCAGGGAATTCAGCTTCATGGCGTTCTTATTGGAGATCTTCAGACCGTCGTCAAAACGGTTGTCGCGTCTGGTCTTACCACCAGCGGTGCCTGCGGAGATGTGGTTCGGAATACGATGGGGCCGGCGTCGCCGATAAAAGACGCCGTTCATGAAGATTGCCAAAATCTTGCTGAAGAGATCACTCAGACTTTCCTCGCTACAACGAAAGCGTATTACGACATCTGGCTCGACGGGGAAAAGCTTCCCATGACCGAAGGTGAACCATCCGATGATCCGGAGGATCCCATATACGGAAAAGACTATCTTCCCCGTAAATTTAAAATCGGTATCGCTGTTCCACCGCGTAACGACGTCGATATTTTTTCCAACGATATCGGAATGGTTCCTCATGTCGTCGACGGGAAAGTTGCCGGTTACTCGATCTGGGTCGGTGGCGGCTTCGGAATGACTCACGGAATGGAGGCGACGCGTCCTCACTTGGCCAAACCTCTTGCTTATGCGGAGCGCGGTGATGTCATGGAAGTCGTGAAAGCCGTTATCCAGGTGCAGAAAGCGAACGGGAACCGTGAAAACCGGAAGCTCGCCCGTCTCAAACATGTCATCATGGAGAAAGGAATCGAATGGTTCCTCGGCGAAGTGAAGAAACTCGTTGGCGAGGGCCTTGCTCTGGAAGATGTAAAAGAAGTGACCTTTGAAACCGTAGGCGACATGCTTGGATGGCATGAGCAGGGAGACGGAAATTCTTTCCGCGGTATCCACGTTCCCCAGGGACGTGTCGAAGATATTGAAAACGGCGCTCAATACAAAACGGCGTTTCGTCTTCTCTCAGAGAAGCACGGTCTTTCGTCGATCGTGACGCCAAACTGCAATCTGGTCTTTTCCGACATTTCTGAAGATCAAAAATCCGTGGTCGACAAAATTCTGGCTGACCACAAAATTCCCGGTGGCGAACAATTCTCCGTGATGAAACAAATGGCTCACGCCTGTGTTTCCCTTCCGACCTGTGGTTTAGGCCTGGCCGAAAGTGAGCGTGTGCTCGGAGGCCTTCTCGATTCAGTTGATGATATTCTCAACGATTTCGATCTGGAAGATGAGCAACTCCTCATCCGCATGACTGGTTGCCCTAATGGTTGCGCGCGTCCTTATAACGCCGACTTCGGATTCGTCGGACGCGGACCGCAAAAATACGCCATGTATGTCGGAGGTTCCCATCGCGGTGACCGTCTTGCCGGTTTGTATAAGAAAGTCGTGATGTTCGACGACATCCCCGCCGAAATGCGCGAAATTCTCGAAGACTTCGCAAAGAACCGGGAAGCGGACGAGACCTTCACCGACTTCTGGGGACGCACCCGTAAGCCCGGCGAAGAGCCCGATTCCTCACACTTCCACGTGGAGTTCGAGGAAAGAGCAGTGGCGAAAGCAGCAGCAGCAGCTGCGGAATAAGCAAAAAAAACGCGGAAGATGAAAATCTTCCGCGACTCGCTTTTCCCAAAGAAGTAAAACAGCCCAACAGGGTTGTTTCGTTGATTGTACCCTGTTGGACCGTTGTTACTTTAAGTGGTCACTTAGGGTTGTAATCAAAAACGAAAACCTTGTCCAGCTTCGGTTTCAACAAAGAAACAAATTCCTGGTGAGCGGGATGAGGCAAATAGGCTTCAAGGGCCGCTTTGTCTTTAAACGTCGCCACAAAGCAATGGGTGAATTCGTCGTTTAATTCTTCGATGCTTTCTGACGGGCCCCATTCGAAATCAGTGATCCCGTCGATCTTGCCTTTCAAAGCGACAAAGGCGTCGACGATCTCTTTTGTCTGCGCATCCGTGGTGCCGTCTTTGAATTTGAAGAAGACAATATGGCGAAAACCTTTTGATTCATGATGATCTGCTTGAACAGCCATAGGTATGAACAATCCGATAAAGAGGATGAGTGAAAGAGCGTATTTCATTGAGGAAACCTTTTGCTAAACGGGTCGATGTGTCGAACATAAAAGTGTATGAGCGAGTGGGACACCTACAACGAAACCTTGATCAGATATCCGGAGCTTGGCTTTTCGCTGGATGTGAGCCGGATGAATGCGCCGTCAGGAGTGCCGGAGGACCTCGAGGATCAGGTGGCAAAAGCCTTTCAAGACCGGGTCGCGATCGAAGCCGGTGAGATCATGAATCCGGATGAAGGACGCGCAGTCGGTCATTACTGGCTCAGAAATCCGGACCTCGCTCCGACCGAAGAGGCCGCCTGGATTCGCAAAGTGAAGGACGGTATCGTCGAGTTTGCGAAGAAAATTCATAATGCGGAAATCACCGCACCGAATGAAGTCTCCTTTCGACATATCCTTCTTGTTGGAATCGGTGGTTCAGCTCTCGGGCCTCAGCTCTTGAACAAGGCTCTCCTGCCTCCAAATTCCCCGATTGATCTGCATTTTCTCGACAACACCGATCCCGGTGGAATGGATGACACCTTTGCCGAGCTCGGCCACGGTTTGTCGGAGACTCTCGTTGTTGTTATTTCCAAATCCGGTGGCACGGCTGAAACGCGAAACGGGATGGTCGAAACTGAGCGGAAATTTTCCAGCATCGGGCTCGATTTTCCTAAATATGCTGTTGCCGTAACCGGTGTCGACAGCAAGCTGGATAAAATCGCACAGGCGAATAACTGGCTCGCCCGTTTCGAAATGGAAGACTGGGTGGGTGGCCGGACATCCCTCATGAGTGCCGTGGGCCTTTTGCCTGCAGCCCTTCTCGGGATGAATATTGATAATTTTCTGGAGGGGGCGGCAGTCATGGATGAGCTGACCCGTTCCGAAGATGCCTCCAAAAATGCGGCGATGCAGTTGGCCTTGATGTGGCATCACGCGGGCAATGGTCGGGGGGAAAAGGATATGGTCATTCTCCCTTACTGCGATCGCCTTGAGCTGATGAGCAAATATCTCCAGCAATTGGTGATGGAGTCGCTCGGCAAAGAATACGAGATCGGGAACGAAAAGCGGGTCAATCAGGGGATCGCCGTTTATGGAAACAAAGGCTCCACCGATCAGCATGCCTACGTGCAACAGTTGCGCGACGGACTCGCCAATTTCTTCGTGACCTTTATTGAGGTTCGCAATACCCGGGGCTCGGCTGAATCCATGATGGTCGACGAGCATGGTTCTACCAGCGGAGATTATCTTCAGGGCTTTTTAAGAGGGAGCCGCAATGCTCTTTACGAAAGTGATCGTCCTTCCATGACAATTTCACTTGATGAGCTGAATGCGAAATCTCTTGGATCATTGATCGCCCTGTTTGAACGCGCCGTTGGATTTTACGCCAGCATCGTGAACATCAATGCCTATCACCAGCCCGGAGTTGAAGCCGGGAAAAAAGCAGCTGGAGATTTTCTCGATCTGTTAGGTCGGGTAAAACAACACCTCACCGAAACCGGCAGTGCCGGAGTAACTGCATCGCAGATGGCTTCCAACCTCGGGGAAGGGGACGTTGAGACGGTCTATCACTGCCTCAATCACCTCGCCGGAGTCGGCTTCTGCCAACGCGACGACGGGCAGAGTCCGGGAGACGATCAGTTTGTTTGCTAAGCAGGCCGCACCGGAATATTGCGTTCGCCCAGGTAGTTCTTCACGTCGGCGACAGTGAATTCGCCAAAGTGGAAAATACTGGCCGCGAGAACCGCGTCCGCTTTTCCGGCATTCAGAACTTCGACCATGTGATCGAGGTTTCCGGCACCGCCACTGGCGATCACAGGAATGGAAATCGACTCGCTGATTGCGGCGGTCAACTCGATGTCGTAACCGGCTTTAGTACCGTCGGCATCCATGCTCGTCAGCAAAATTTCCCCGGCTCCCCGGTCGGCGACTTCGCGTCCCCACTCGATAGCATCCTTGCCCGTGGGCTTGCGGCCGCCGTGAGTAAACACTTCCCATCCGCTCCCATCCGCTTTTCGCTTTGCGTCGATCGCCACGACAATGCATTGGGCCCCGAAAGCTTTGCTGCCGCCAGACACCACTTCAGGATTCGCGACTGCGGCGGTGTTGATTCCAACCTTGTCGGCACCGGCCATCAGCATAATCCGCATGTCATCCACGGTGCGAATTCCACCGCCTACGGTTACCGGCATAAAACATCTCTCAGCAGTTTGCTTAACCACATCGACCATCGTCTTTCGTTCGTCGGAAGAGGCAGTGATATCGAGGAATACCAGTTCATCAGCACCTTGACGATTGTACTCGACGGCGCAGTCCACCGGATCGCCGGCGTCACGGAGATTTACAAAATTTGTACCTTTGACGACACGGCCGTCCGTCACGTCGAGACAGGGAATAATACGTTTTGTAAGCATAAAAAACCATCATTCCCCAGCCTTGGAACGAAATCAAAGGGGTAAAAACGCCCATCACGCAAAAAAGATAGTTAATTTATACTAAATTTCTGGTAATTTAAACTAATCGTGGTTAAATAAACCTCTCTAACAAATTACGAACGTTATGCAAGTTGCTGCCAATCTTCAATCCGACCCAATTGCAAACCCCCACGAAGATTCGTTTGTAGCGATGCCCCGCAACTGTGATACGGCGGTTGTATACTGGAATTTGACGGCAGACCGTCAGCCTGCGCATTCTGGATCCCGCCTTTGCATTTTCTTGAATAGTGAAGAGTCGGATGTCGAAGAGTTGATTATTCTTCACCGCGAGTCCGGCCACTTCATCGTTCCGTTGATGGCTGAAGACCGGAAGTATGAAATCACTTTGGGATGGTCCGATGTGAATGGTTTTCGGCCGATTTTCAGCCAGCACATCAAGCTTCCGGAATTTCCTTCCAAATCGCTTGGTGCTATGAGTTCGTCCCTCAGTTACCGCGGGTCCCAGTTCTGGCCGAAGAGCTACAAGTCTTCCGTAAACTAAGCATTCAATGGCGGGATCGCAGACAGGTTCTGCATCGGGTCACTCCGCTTCAGAAAAAGACGACCTGCTCGTTGATACTTTTCTTGAGTATCTCTCGGTTGAGAAAAATTCCTCCGACCGAACCCTGACAAATTATCATCACGCCTTGACCCGGTTCCGGGCTTCGGCACCCTCATTCAAGACTTGGGAGAAAGTCGATGCAGAGGACTTTCGCGACTACTTGTATGAATGCATGAAAGCGGAGTGGGCGCGCGCCACGATTCGACTGCATTTCGCAGCCTTGCGCAGTTTCTATAAATTTCTCACACGCCGACAAGGGTTCACTCACAATCCCGTTGCAGAGGTCCAGCTGCCCAAGGCGGAAAAGAAATTACCGGTGGTTCTGACTCAGGCTCAGGTAGTTCAACTCCTGGAATTGCCGCACAAAATTGAACAGGCAAAGCAGGCACCTGCATGGATTGCCTGGCGTGATGCCGCGATTCTTGAGCTATTTTACAGCTCGGGTATTCGACTCTCGGAACTGGCTGCCCTCAATGTAAGTGATTTCGATCTTCACAATGAATGTGTCCGCGTTTTCGGAAAGGGTAGCAAGGAGCGGGTTTGTCCGGTGGGAACTCCGGCAGCGGACGCCATCCATGAATATCGGAATCAGGCGAAGGTCATGAGCGGACCGCTGTTTATTAGCAAGCTGCGGAAGCGGCTCACAACAAGGTCGGTCTCATCAGTTTTTAAAAAATATCACGCCGCCTCCGACATTCCTGTGAATGTCAGTCCTCATAAACTCCGTCATAGTTTTGCCACTCATCTGCTCGATCACGGTGCAGATCTTCGAAGTGTTCAGACTTTGTTAGGGCACGCCAGCCTTTCCACGACCCAGATTTATACGCACGTTTCGATCGAGCGAATGAAGACGGTCTACGAGAAGACTCATCCCAGAGCATAGACGCTGTTGCGCTTCGGGTGAATCGACTGAAGTCGATTCTACGATTGCGACTGCCGGGTTCGGGAAGAATACCTTTTTGAAAAAGTTGGATCTACGAGATCACTTCCTGAATTACTTCCCCATGCACATCAGTCAGTCTCACATCTCGACCGGCATACCGATAGGTGAGGTCGTGGTGATTAATCCCTAACTGATGCAGAACCGTGGCCCAGAGATCGTAGAACGTTTTCGGCTTGTCGACCACCTTGTAACCATATTCGTCAGTCTCCCCGTAGATGGTTCCGCCCTTGATACCACCACCAGCCATCCACACGCTGAACCCGTAGGGGTTGTGGTCACGGCCATCGCTTCCCTGGGAGAAAGGAGTGCGCCCAAATTCTCCCGTGAAAACGATGAGGGTTTCGTCGAGTAGCCCCCGGGATTTTAAGTCGGTGATCAAGGCCGCGATGGGTTGATCAACCTGATGAGCCATGGCCCGGTGGCCTTTTTCTACAGCTGAGTGTTGATCCCAGGGGTTCGCAGCTCCGCCAGCGCCGATCCCTTCGGTGAGGCAGGACAACTCCACAAAGCGGACGCCTTTTTCCACAAGCCTTCTTGCCAGTAATGCCTGCGTCCCATAAGCGGAAAGTGTGCGATTCGGGTCTCCAATTCCATACATCTTCAGGGTCGCTTCCGTTTCTCCTGACAAATCACAAATTTCAGGGACAGCCGACTGCATGTTGAAAGCGGTCTCGTAGTTTTGAATGGCGGCATCCACTTTGTCATTTCCACCGAGGGAGGAGGAAAATTGTTTGTCGATCTTCTTCACAAAATCAAGTCGGGTTCGTTGCAGTGATTTCGCCTGGCTTGGTTTGATGTTAGAAACTGGATCCGGTTTGTCTGCCTGCAGGATCGAGGCCTGATGCTGAGCCGGAAGAAATCCGCTGCTGTGAAGGCCAACTCCTCCGTGCGCGATGGTTGCGCCGCCGCTTTGAAGAACGCAATAAGTCGGAAGATTGTCATTCGCCGAACCAAGTCCATAGCTCACCCAGGCTCCTGCACTGGGATGACCAAGAAAAGGGAAACCGCTGTGAGCCATGAAATTTCCCTGGGCGTGTTCGTTGACGCTTGTCGTCATCGATCGAATCACAGCGAGTTCGTCGGCATGTCCTCCTATGTTTTTGAAAATGTCGCTGACCGGAATCCCGCTCTGTCCGTAATTCTTAAACTCGAAAGGTGAACCGAGTATCTGGCCATTATTGTTGAACTGAGTCCGCTCGACTTTCATCGGCATATCCTTGCCGTGTTCGTCCTTGAGCCGTGGTTTGGGATCAAAGGAATCGACCTGAGAAAAGCCTCCCGACATGTAGCAGAGAATGACGTTCTTCGCTTTCGCTTCGGGTTTCTCTCCTGCTGCGAATAGGTCACGATGAAGCATTCCGGATAAAGCCATCGCGCCGAAGCCAGCGGACGTGCGCTCGAGAAAATGTCGCCTTGAATGTGTTGTATTCATTTATTCAAAAGATTGATGAGAATTAAAAGGCCTGATATCACCGAGAACAGATTCCTCCACCCTTTCCGGGACCGGGCCGGAAGAGGTATCCTGTCAGTAAACATAGATAAATTCCTTCAGGTTGAAGATGGAGTGAGCGAAGTTCTTCCATACGTCGATTTCGGTGAGGGCGTTGCCCAGGGCTTCGCGTTCGGACTTTGTTGCAGTGATCTGTTTATCCAGATCGGAAATGCGTTCGACCTGACCTTTGGTCAAAGATTCCATGACTTCTTTCTCTGTCACGTGGTTCCTCTTTCCTGTTGCGATCGCATTGACTTCCGAAGGAGTAAGCGCGCGATCATAGAGTCGGGCATCGAAGATCTTTCCGCGCAGCGCCCGGCCTCCACCGGGATTGGTTCCGTGCCTTAGGCCGAAAATAACCTGGGAGTTCCCTTTCTTATAGTCTTCTACATGATCGGCCACGTAAGAGTCACCATAGGGCTGTCCGTTACGGTATGCGTTGATAGTGCCGTCTTCATGATAGGTAATCACCAGATGAACGGGAGACTGTTGAGCATCCTTTTCGTCCGTCCCGTTGAGGTCTTTGGTTCGCCTGAAACCACTACTTCCCGGCATCCATCGGAGTGGACGTCTTTCTGCATAAGTAATGCTGTCAAAGGGTTCGCCCGGCAATCCCTGGACTGACATGGCCCCTCCTCCTTTTTGATTAAGATCATCGAGTTGAACCCGGACTTCCAGGGTCTTCGCCTTAAGGTCATTCCCAAGAGGTTTGCTCGCGGCCATCCCGCTTCCATCGACAATGAGAATGCCCTCTTCGAGGCGGGCTGAACCAAGGAGCTTCAGATCCGCATTCCCTTTGAGATCATTAAGACCTTGGGAAAAATCCCAATGCCCAATCGCTCCGAGGTCAACCGGGCCCTTGCTTTCAGCTTTTGAATTTTCTTCATCGAGGACAGCTTGTAGTTTCGTTCTGACTGGAGAGAGAGTCCCTTCTTTGGCAGCCTTTAAGTCTGACATCCGTTGATCGAGAGACTTCTGGCTTTCTACAATCTGTGAGCCTTGTGACCGTATCGCTGAAATGAAATCGGATGCGGAACCTTTCTCCTTCGCGGAAGGATCCCGGCCCAGAGCTCTCACCCACATTTTTCGAATACGATCTTCGTCGGAACCTTCGGAAGTTTCTCTGGCCAACTGTTCTGCCGCTCCGATTACGAAATTGTTGTTGAGCATGGTTAGCGATTGCGCCGGAACATTTGTTTCGGCACGACGTCCGGTGGCAGAGAAGGGAACAGGAGCATCGTAGACGCTGAGAAACGGATCGAGCCGATTGCGGATCACCTCAACGTAAACGGATCGACGCGTAGATCCCCCATTCACCGACCCCTCATACATTTTGGGATCGAGCTTTCCGGAAGCAACGAGCAGGGCGTCGCGAACGGCTTCGGCTTCGAGTCGTTTTACAGGGAAGTGGGAAAGAAGACGATTGTCAGGATCCTTTTGCTCCACATCCGGAACCGGCTGACTGGATCGCTGAAACGCACCGCTCGTAACAAGGTAGGTAATCATCTTCTTGATCGACCAGTCAAACTCGTCGGAAAATTTCACGGCTAGGAAATCGAGTAACTCCGGGTGGCTCGGTTGTTCTCCCATGCGGCCGAAATTGTCGGCCGTCGGGACGATGCCCTGGCCAAAGACGTGATGCCAGATCCGGTTGACGATGACTCTTCGAGTGAATGGATTGTCATCGCGAAGTAGATCATCCGAAAGTTCGAGACGTCCACTTATGTCTGTTTGATAGGGGGTAGGATCGATCGCATCCAGAAAACGACGGGGAATATCCCCGAGTGGTTTCTTGTGGTCGCCCCGATCATAGAGGGCCTGATTTGAAGCGACCCATTCGTCGAGACCGTGAACACGAGTCGGCGCTTTGATCTCGGTTTCCAGGACACGGTATTTCTCGATGAGAGCGGATGCTTGAGGGAGTGCCGATAACTTGTTCGGCAAGGCTTTTTGGTCGAGTAGGTAGTTGAGGAAATGCGCGTCGGCATTGGTCGATTTACCCTGACCCCAACTTGCTACGGCGCTCGATGTCGCGTTGCGGAAACGTTCGGAGAGATCTTCGCCTTTGGCCCGGGCGATGGCGTCGAGGTGCTCGGTAGAGAGGGCGGTGACAGCGATCGCGGTACCCTTTTCGACGAGCATGGCTTGCCGGATGCCGAACCAGGAGCGCTCATCCGGCTTGGTTAGGAGAGGTGCGTCGCGGGCGGTGGAAAATTCAATATGGATGTCGTCGCCATCCCAGAATTCCAGATCGAAAGTGTGCCACTTCCACTTGTCAGACGCCGACTTGTCTTTCGCTTTTTTGCCATTTGCACCCAGGGTGATGACTTTGAAAACGGTTCCGCTACGAGGGTAGTTCTGGACGACGTAGCGGACCATGGCGTTGCCGCCTCCCCGGGCCAGCACTTGCAGGGTGTTCTTACCTTCCAACGTAAACTCCGGCGAAGTCAGCCGCGCCGCTTGTTTGTTGGAAAGGAGGCCTGAATAGATTCCCGAAGGGAAAATGTCCGCAATGACACGGTCTCCCCCCTCCGGGGCGATGGCGAAATCTCCCGCCGGGGTCGCTTTTTCAGGGAGTCCGTTTCCGTAACGAAACCAGGAGTGGTAATCGTCTGTCTTGCTGAGATCCCAACTCTTCGCGGAAGGGATTGATTTCCAGGAAGCGCGTTCTTGAGCGTTTTTGAGGATCTTCTCTTTCTCGGTGGCCCAATTTTTTTCCAGCTTGGCGATTTCCGCGGGGACTTCGATATCTCCGATCATTGTCTGCCAATCTCGGGCGACCGCATCCTGGATTTGTGGTTTCAGTGCGGCGAGCTCCGCCTTGTTTTTCTCCAGAGTCTCCGGAAGATCAATCAGCTTCCTACCGGGACGGGTCGATCCGAATATCCCGAAGAGGGCGTAGTAGTCGGCTTGTGAAATGGCGTCGAATTTGTGGTCGTGACAGCGGGCGCAGGAAACCGTCAGTCCCTGAAAGGCTTTGGTGAAAACATTGATTTGATCGTCGGTGAACCGCACCTTTTCATCGAGGGCGTCGGTCGGTGCGAAGCCATGAAAAACCATGCGCCAGTGGGCTGTGGCGATCATTGATTCATTGACGCCCAGCTCCTTGTTGAGCCGGGGTTTATCGATCAGATCACCCGCAAGGTGTTCCCGCAGAAGTTGATTGTAGGGAATATCTTTATTGAGCGCCCGGATGAGGTAATCGCGATAGAGGTGAGCGTTATCTATTCTGGGATCACCCTCAGAACCGTGTGACTCGGCGTAGCGAATCCAGTCCATCCAGTGGCGTGCCCATCGTTCTCCGAACTGGGGGCTGTCGAGGAGCTGATTCGCAAGGTCCTGAATTTTGGCTTTTGGATCCTGTTCCGCCGACCGAAATTCTTCGATTTGTTCGGGAGTAGGGGGGAGGCCGGTGATGGCGAAATAGAGCCGTCGCATGACGAGGAGTGGATCGGCTGGCGCTGCAGCCTTTAGTCCCTTGCTTTCAATTCCGGACTGAAGAAATGCGTCGACATTGTCATGAGATGTCGGGTTCTTGATTGGTTGAAAACTCCACCAGTTTTTTCTGGTCTCGAGAATCGCATCCCAGGAAGTGTCTGCAGCCAGTTCATCATCGCTTGGAGGATTGTCACGTGGATCGGGCGCGCCCATAGCGATCCATTTTTCGAAATTAGCAACGATAGGAGGATCGAGCTTCACTCCGGCCTTCGGCATTTCGAGATCGTATTCGTGACGAAGGGCCTCCATCAGGATCGACTCGTCCGGTTTTCCTTGAACGAGGGATGGTCCCAGATCACCGCCTTTGAGGAGTCCGTCCCGGTAATCGAGAATCAGGCCCGACTTCGCCTTGTCCCGCGAGTTGTGGCACTCATAGCATTCCTGGGCAAGAACGGGTCGGATCTTGTTCTCAAAAAATTCGAGCTGATCCGCCGGGATTGGAGCTGCCGCAATGATTTGCACGAGACCAAACAAGGTCAATACGACAAGCAGACCCTTTTGAATCGGTGAGGAGAGATGTTTCATGAAAGGAGGCGATCGCGAATTTCGGATGCAGCAAGAATACACTTTTTACCGAGATCGGGAAATTGTTCGGGGGGAAGTCGAAAGATTGGAGCCATCACGGTGACAGCAGCGACTGGATAATCGTATTCGTTAAAAACCGGAGCGCTGATGCAATGAATCCCTTCAAGCCCTTCTGCCAGATCTACTGCGTAGCCATTGGCCCTGACCGTCTCCAGATCCTGAGTGAGAGCTTTACGGGTGGCCCGGGTCGTGGTCGTGAATTTTTTCAGCTGAACGGAGGAAAACCATTCTGCCAGTTCACCGTCAGGCAACCAGGCGAGGATTGCTTTGCCTGGAGCACAGGAGTAGAGGGGGACGCTAAGCCCAACTTCACCGAGGACTTTGACGGGATGTTTGCCGCCGACTTGTTCAAGGACGACTCCTTTGTTGCCCGAGCGAATTAGCAACTGGGAGGTTTCACCGCTGGCTTGTGAGAGACTTCTTAAAGATTCGTAAGCACAGACGGCGAGACTCTTTTCGTTCACTTTCGGACGAACGAGATCAAAGAGCTTGTTGCTGATGATATAGCGCTTGTCGTCTTCGCGCCGATAAAGATAGCCCCGCTCGTGAAGGGTGGCAGTGATCCGGAATACGGAATTTTGAGAAACGCCAAGTTCGCGAACCAACTCAGCTACCGACAATCCGCGGTGGGATTCGCTGAGCTTTTCGAGAATCGAAAGGGTTCGGTCAGTTCCGGGAGAGAGGCTAAGTCCGGTGTCTATTGTGGGTGTTGGCATCTAAATACAGTTTTGAATCTATATTTAGATGTGGGTGTATTCCATTGCGCAAACGCGTCATTCTTCGAAAAGTGAGAGCAATTCTCCAAGGCCCTCCTCCTCAAGCTTGTTTTTGGGGATGAACCGAAGAGACGCGGAATTGATGCAGTAACGAAGTCCGGTTGGTTGAGGACCGTCCGGAAAGACATGTCCGAGATGGGCATCACCGGTCTTTGAGCGTGCCTCAATGCGGACCATTCCGTGGGTTGAATCTTTCACCTCGACAACTTCCTCCTCTTTGATCGCCTCGTAGAAGCTGGGCCATCCGGTACCGCTGTCGAATTTTGTTAGGGATGAAAAAAGTGGTTCACCGGAAATTACATCCACGTAAATGCCTTCTTCTTTATTGTCCCAGTATTCATTGTCGAAGGGAGGTTCTGTGCCGCACTCACAGGCGACCTGGTATTGCATGGGGGTGAGCTTATCGCGGAGTTCGTCTTTGTTTTCTGACATGAGGAGTTACGGGCTTGGAATTACGAAAATAAGAGACTGGAAAACTGCCGCTGATACTGAGAGGTGACTTCGTGGCGGGGACCGAGCAGAAGAAAAATATTCTTGAGCGCTTCTTTGGCCCGGCCATCGAAAAATTCGCGATCGGCTTCAAGTACTTTGAGGAAGGATTCACAGGCTCCGGCGAAGTTGCCCTCTTGAATAGCTTTTGAACCAGCCCGAAGGCTATCGCCATTTTCATCGGCAGGAGCCTTTTCAGAAGTGATGATGACGTCGCCAATCGCGGCGATGTTCTGAGCCGAATCGTAGAACTCATCGCCAATCTCGATTTGTTTTACGATGGGACCGACGGCTGGCGGATCCAGAGAAAGGGAGATTCGGGCGCTAAGGAATTTGGATTCGCTGCTATCGGGGGCGTCTTTCAAGAGATCAGACGCTTCCTGGAATTTCCCGAGGCCGATCAATTCGCGAGTGTCATCGATCAGCGAGTCCGCATCGGTCGGAGCATATTCCGCGATCCATTTAAGTAACTCCGGCTCAGGCAGTGATCCCAGTCTTTCATCTACGGCTTCACCATTCCGGAAGATCTTGATCGTTGGCAGACTCTTAATTCCAAATTGTTCCGCGATCGCCGGATTGGCTTCGGTATCCACTTTGATCAGTGCCCACCTGCCTTCTGCATTATCGGCGGCCGCTTCGATGATCGGACCAAACATCATACAGGGACCGCACCAACTTGCCCAGAAGTCGACGACCACGGGGATGTCGAAACTGCGTTTTATCACTTCACTCTCAAAGTCCTGAACTTCATATGCCATGTCTGAATGTAAGGGGAACGAGCCAGTTTTCGACTCGAAAAATCAGGCGCTACTAGGAAAAATACTCAGGCTGAAACTGGCTATAGGGCCGTTCAATGGAATCTGGCAGGGGCTCCTGTTTCTGAAAATTCCGAAATTTGCGCTTTATTTCCATCGGAATCGCATACATGATTCTCAATACCATGAAAATTCTCAATTTCGCGTGGATTTTATCCATTGTTCTCAGTATTGGCAGCGCATTGGCTCAGGATTCCGATTATGACTTGGAGAGAATCAAGACTCTTCGGGGGCGCATTTTCCATGAAATCACGATTGTAAGTTCCGATGTTGATGGATTGATGTTTCGTCACAAAGAAGGCGTTGCCAAAGTAAGTTTCGAAGAGCTTTCCATCAATCTCCGCGAAATGTTCGAGCCGGTTCCAGATTCTGAGGATTCATTCTCAACGAATGTCGTCTTTGCGGATGAAGGAAAAGCGGTTCATGAGGAGGCTCTTCAGCCGTTTGCTGAGGAGGAGGAGATTATTATACCTCCGCAGTATGTTGTTGAGGCGAAGGTACCGCCACCGCCTGTCAGCACCCTGGCTATTGACCAAAAGGGGTATCAAATTGATATCATTGTACGAAACCGGCTTGTCCTTCCTGCAGGGTACGTTCTTGGTTACGGTGCTTGTGATCCGTGTGCCCGACCGATTTATTGGCCCTCTCATTGGTCCCGCTATCATCCTGCTCACCGCCTGTCTGACCCTTGTTTCAGAGAGCTTGCGGTCCGCGATTTCCTTTATACGACCGGGCTTCTACCAAGACCTCCCGGAGTTTCCGTAGTTCGTTTGCCACACAGCGATCCGTGGCGATTGCATTAGGGGGTTCGGTCTACTTCAGGGGATTCGGTGGGGTTTTTCGCCTGAAATTCTCACAATGATTGCTCTTTCACGCTGGCAAGGCGTGTAGTATACTTCCGACGGTATGATGGGTTCAGAGGACATGATCGAACGGAAGCCGGCTAATAACACGCCGACGATTGCGCTGGGAATTGCGGCTGTATTGCTCTTGATCGTAGGAGCGATGAGTTACAAGGACTTCGTCCGTCGTAGCCTTGAAAAAGAATATGCTGAGAAGGAGAAATCGATGATGGAGCGAATCGGTTACGTTCCGGTTGGCAGCAACAACACTCCCTACATTCATCAAAGCCAGCTTAACCAGCAACCGCAGGCTGCTCCAGCGGTAGCTCCGGCAGTAACAGTGGCTCAGAATCCGGTGACGCCACAGGTAACGCAGGCACCACCACCAGTGGCAGGATCGGATATTTCAGCAATTGATCCGCAGCGTTTTCCGGCTGAGACGAATCTCCCGCGTCCTCTTGATCCTGATATCGAGGCGATGCAGAATTCATTGAATCAGGTAAAGCGTCAGGCAGCGGCGACAGTGAATCGGTACGGTGAGTTGACGAACAACACAGGGACTGCACTGCAAAATTCCGGCACTGCCATTCAAAATGCGGGAAATACTGCCGCTGAAATTACAGAGGAACTGCCCGACTTTTTGCGAAATGCGACAGCAGATCCTCCGGGAGGAAACCCGGAGGTCGAGGCGCGTATCGCCAGATTGAAACGACAGGTTGTCGCGTCTCCTGCCCTGGCAAAAGTGATCAGTTACGATAAGAGTTGGGGAATTTTGGTATTCAATGCAGGAAGTGCGAGCGGTGTTGCAAAGGATCAACGATTTGCGGTCCGTCGTGGCGACGCAATTCTGGGGTGGGTCACAGTAGATGAAGTTGAAGAGGGGCAGTCGATTGCCCGGCTTGTTACAAAAAACCGTGACAGCGATACCGATTTGAAACCGGCGGCAGGGGATGATCTCATATCTCTGGAACTCTAGCAGCTCCGTTTTTTCGTGAATTTATCTGAAAAGGCGATTCTCGTCACAGGCTCGACCACCGGTATAGGTAAAGCCATTGCCAAACGATGCCTCGAAAACGGAGCCCGGGTACTTCTTCATGGTCTGGAACCGGATTTGGCGGAGTCAACCTGGCAGGAGTTGGATCCTGAGCGGGAGAACAGCGATGTTCTAATTGCAGATCTGGAGGATCCGGAAACTCCGCAACGATTAAAAGAAGCCATGGTGGAACGGTTCGGGCGAATCGACGGCTTGGTCAACAATGCCGCGATGGTGGGGACCGGGAAGATTGAAACCACGGATATCGAAAAATTTGACCGGTTTATGTCGATCAACGTGAGAGCACCGTTTTTTCTGATCAAAACTCTCCTTCCTGAGTTAGAGAAAACCCGAGGATGTGTTGTCAATATTGGATCGGTCAATGCCTACTGCGGTGAGCCTGATTTGCTTCCTTACTCGATTTCCAAGGGTGCACTGATGACGATGTCCAGAAATCTGGGAGATACTCTGCACCGTGAATACCGGGTTCGGGTGAATCAAATCAACCCGGGCTGGATTTTGACAGAGAATGAAAAGATTCGAAAGACGGAGCAGGGCTTACCGGAAGACTGGCCCAGACTTCTCGGAGATCAGTTTGCCCCGAGTGGTCGAATTTTTGATCCCGCTGAAATTGCGGCAGCTGCAGTCTACTTTCTCAGTGATGAATGTGGTCCGGTCTCAGGATCAGTTCTCGATATCGAGCAGCATCCTTTTATCGGGAGAAATCCTGCCAAAGAAATTTCCGATTCGTGAAAAGCACATCAAGGGATGGTCGCTATTATTCCTCGTAGTTGAGTAGAAGGTCGAGGGTCGATTTCAAATCGGCTATCTCGTAAGGCTTTTGGAGAAATTTGATAGGTGCACTGTCAGGAAACTCGTAGTCGCCCGGATCTTCGTTGTATCCACTGGTTAGTAAAATGGGAAGATGCGGGTCCTCTTTCGATAAAGTTTGAGCCAGCTCCCATCCATTCACTCCGTCCGGCATGACGATATCCGTCATCACGAGCGTGATCTTATCGGAAAGATCAGGCCATTTTTCCAGGGCATCTTTACCGGAAACTGCTTCGAATACCTGAGCGCCATGCATTTCGAGAAGCTTGCGGACCATCTTCCGAACAGCGTTGTCATCTTCCACGAGGAATATGGTGGCGTTAGAAACTTGATTTCGACTAATAGTTGGAGCCTCCGTTTTAATTGTTTTCGCATCGCTTTCTTTGCTTGTTGGGAAATAAACCTTGAAACAGCTTCCAGAAACCTGGTCGCTCTCAACTTCGATGAACCCATCGTGCTGTTTCACAATTCTGCTGACATTAGCCAATCCTATTCCGGTGCCCCTGCCGGCATCTTTTGTCGTGAAGAAAGGTTCGAATATTTTCTCAAGATCGCATTCGGAAATCCCTGAGCCGGTATCGTCAACTTCCAAGCAGATATATTCTCCGGGAGCTGGAGCCTTGGGGTGATCCGGTTTGATGGTGACTTGCCGCGTCCGAATATTGATGGTGCCTCCATCAGGCATAGCGTCACGGGCATTGACGACCAAGTTCATCAATACCTGGCCAAGCATTGCTTTGTCTCCAAAAACGGGGGGAATCCCTAATTCGAAACGAGTGTGTAAATCCACGGTCTCTTCGACCATGCGGCGCAGCATTTTTGTAAACTCGGCAGTCACGGCATTAAAATCCAGGGAACAGAACTGAAGAGGCTGATTCCGGCTGAAAACCAGCAACTGGCGGGTGAGTTCTGCGGCCTGCCTAGATGCATCGCGAATGGTTTCGATCGACTCCGTCATCGTCGAATCCAGGTCCGCACCTTTCATTCCGCATTGAAGAATTCCAACATGCCCCTGAATCACCGCCAGCAGATTGTTGAAATCGTGAATCATTCCACCTGAAAGCCTACCGACTCCCTCCATTTTTTGAGACTGACGAAGCAGGCTTTCAGTTTGCTCAAGCTCCTTTGCCTCTGCCAGTCTTGAGATCTCTGCCGAACACAAAGTTGACCCTAATGATAGAAGTAACTCTGACAGAGCCTGGTCCCGCATCTGTAAACTGTCTTCGAATTGGACTCCAATCAGACCGATAACGCCATCGTCTTCTGAAGGGAGCAAGTGGATCGCGAGGTGGTCTAGTTTATCTCCCGGAATCGAGAGTTTCAGCGCACTGCCCGGGACAGGGAAGTGAAACAACAGTCCTGATCTCACGGATTCCTGAACGAATCCAAAGTCCAATTGAGCAATTTCTAACTTTGCAATCCCTTCGAGGTGGCATGCCCCTAAAGGCATAATTTCCTCTTTCGCATAATCGATGCCAAAGATGGACACCGATTCAGCGTTTAGTGCCACGAGAAGGTTTTTTGCCGCTTTATCGAAGAAACCCGCTCCGGGATTTTGTAACACTCCCCGAATGAATCTGTGAATACGGTCTTCTGCCTGCTTGAACTGATTCTCCAGTGCGTGGAGCCGCGTCTGTTCTGCATCCGTCGCCTGGATATTTTCAACAAGGCAGGATAAGATCGGGGATCTGTCTCCAGTGGCAACAGCAGTGTGCCTGACTTTCAGCCATTTGCCGAGACGATGTCTCTTGATCCGGTAGTCAATGATCCGGGGAGGAGAGTTCGGCTCAGCTTCTTCGTCAAGAAAACGTGAAAACTCTGCCTGGTCCCGGGGATGAATTCGGGATATCCATTCTTCGATCGTGTCGGCTTGCATTGCACCCTGCACGGAAAGTTGATTGGTAGTGAGATTCCATTGCCAGAATGAAAAGGCACCCTTGCTAAACAATTGCAGTATGTCGGCAGGAAGATGGGGCACTGCCTGAGATGCCATTCCTTCGAGGAACTTGTCATCAGGTGAAAGAATCACCTCTCCGAGACCGGACATAGATCGGTCATTCAGAGATTTCTCAAGCATATTATCCATTTATTGAAATTACGAATAATATAAATCATTATTACACATATGGCAATAATTAATTTCCCTTAAGGGGTTTCAGTGATGTGGTGCCAGCTCTGGTCTTTGGGCGGGTACATAAAAAAGCGGCCAATCGAGAACGATTCGCCGCCTGAACAAGCGAGGGCTCTATGCCCTCGATTTGCTTACGATTTTTCTCAGGGGAGTTTACTGATTACCACCGCCGCCAGGAGGCAGGCCGGGAATCTGAATACCACCTGGTAATGAAGGAGGTGGCCCGCCGGGGGTTGCAGCGCCCTCTTTCGCCTCATCTTTGAGAAGTTCTGAGCGTTTTTTGGCGATTGAATCCACCACGTAACTACGAACTTTGTAGACGATTCCCTCGAATGATTTCTCTGTAGCGAGTTTGTCTTCAGCGCCTTTCAAGTCAGCAATAAAGGCTTCATCGAGTTTCTTCTTCTCCTCTTCGCTTTCTTCTTCTCCTTCAACCCGCTTTTCATTGAATTTACCGGAGACCTTCAGAGTGAGAGCAAGTTCGTTGAGGTCATTCTTCTCTCCAACGGAAATGTCATAGGTAAATCCATGGAAGGTCTCGAGATGAAATGAAGTCTTATCAGCCTTGTTCTTTGCCGCTGCTTCTCCGACCAGAATATCTTCAAAGCTGGGATTTGCGAAGGCACTCTTCATGCTTGAAGTCTTAGCCGGATCAAGCTCTTCGCCCTCTTTGGCTTTGGCGAATTTGAAGTCTCCACTTTCATCTTCACGAATCAATTTCCAATCTTCTTCCGGTGTTCCGGATTTGATCGAAATCGACTTGATTCCGTTTACTTGAAAGAACGTTTCGTCGAGCCACTTGGAGGGATCGCTTTCTACTTCCTTGAATGTTTGACCGACGAGATAAATGTTGTTTTTGTCTCCTCTTTTGATGTAGCGACCCGCTTCGGAAGTGGCCATTCCACCGCCAAAAGGATTGGGGCGATTTTCAGATCTCTCGTAGACTTTCCCCAACCAAAGAGAGGTCAGTTCTTTGCCTTCTGTATCCTTGAACCGAAGGATGGAAGCTGCCTCCTCTATATCGGTAGCTTCTTTCGGATTCACCAGTTTGACTCTTCCATACTGGCTTTTTCCAATAGGAGGAGACTGAATGATTTTCATATCCCAGATTCCCCGGAGGACAGAAATAATCGTCTCCGCTTTGGCAGGGTAGTCTCCGCGTTCCGCTACACTCCAATACTCGGCGCCACGATTCAAAGTGATCGTACTGTCTTTCTCCTCCAGAGTGATCGAGGCGATGTCGTTGACCGGAAAGTCAGGGAATACATTGGTTTTGTCTTCCGAGGAAGAAACCGTATCCACGCTGCCTCCAGTCCCGGTAAAACGAAGAATCGTCGCAATCGCTCCTATGACGACGAGAATGATGAGCAATTTGATTAGAGCTTTTTTTCCCATGTTAACAAGTAGGTTGGTTTTGGACTTCGGAGAGTTCTAGTTGGTTTACCGTGCTGCGGTTCTTGTTTTCCGAAAGACTGCCAGTCCGATACCGAAAAGGATAATCAGGATGGGCATCAACAGAGCGTTACCAAATTTAAAGGCAGCCTGACGACGAGTGAGTTCCTGTTTCTCCTGTTTTTGAAGTTCGCGAATGCGTTTTGCAGTATCCCTTCTGTTCTTCTCGACCTTCTCCATTTCCTGTTGGATCTCGGGTGAGAGAATCGCCTTTTCAACACCGCCTGGTGTCTGTGAAAGAATTTCCTGAACACGGGCTTCGGCCTCGTCTCTTTCCTTCACGAATTTGGAAATCTCTTCTTTGTATTTATCTTCCGCTTCCCGCTTCCATTGACTCTGGCGAGTGAACGGGCGACTGACTGATGAACGACTGCGGACCTCGAGCAGATCGGCATCACCGGAAAGTTGCTCGACTCCATTCTGAACCAGAGTCAGGTTTTCATTCATCAACTGGAGAATCGTTCCCATTCCGGGGAAATTACTTCTCTGGCCTACATTGTCATCGTAGATAAAATCCGTATCGGCGAACAACATGACGCGGCCCGGGGCTGTGGATTTTTTAAGTGAATCGTCTTTTTTCTCTTCTTTGGGAGCTTCCTCGCCTTTTCCCTTACCCTTTTCACCATCAGGAGCTTTGGCTTTTTCTTCCTCCTCTTTGGCGGCGGCAGGATTCCCTTCAGGAAACGCTGTGTTGAAGTTTCCGGACAATCGGACGACCAGCGCGCGAGGTGTTCCGCTGGGCTTAAAGTTCTTGCGGATACTGTCAGTGTTTCCTTCCGCAGTAGGGTCAGCGTTGGCAGCTTCAATGTATTCATTGACCTCTGAACTCTGGATGAGCGTAGTTGCTTCGATCCCGTCGACTGCTGCAATTTGAAATCCTCCCGATGCAAGAACATTAAGACGATTCAAGTTGTTAGTGACATTGTCAGGGGCATCGGGATTTCCGAGCGATTGCTTGTTCAAGGTAAGGAATACCGGAGAGAAATTTCCCTGCCGAATAATCTGTGAGGCGAAGTCCAGGTCGGCGACTACTTTTGTATTGTCGAAGCTGATTCCCCATTTTGGCAAAAGTTTGTCCAGATCGGACGAAGGACCAGGTCCACCACCACCCTGCGGAGGCATTCCCGGCATCTGCGGGCTTGCCGGGGCCATTGCCCGTGCATAGAAAAAGCTGGGGTCAACAAAGGCCATCACGCTACCGCCACCAAGTAAATACTGGTCAATCGCGTACTGCCCTTCCTCGGTAATATCGTAGGGGTGAAGAACGATCAGGGTCGTAGTTCCTGCGGGAATTTCCGAAACCGTTGGAGGGATTGTCTCGACGATGTAGTCCTGTGAAAGCTGCTCGTAGAAAATCCAGGGCTGCTTGGGCGGTGCCTGGAAATTTCCAGCAAATCCCCCCCCGACCGACATGCTGGTCATTACAGCGATTTTTTTATTCTTCTCCCCATGAACGTTGGCGATGGCCCTTGAAAGGTCATATTCCAGCATCACTTCGGGTCTCGCCGGGATGAATGGAATCGTTTCTTTTTTGTCAAGGCACTCCACTGCTATGCCGAAGAAGATATCACTTCTAGTTTCACCGGACATTCCCTGCTGGAGGCCGTCGGCTCTCGCGGAATCCTCGGCATCTGTATCCGGTGAAGGATTGAATTTTTTCACCGTCAGCATGCGAATGTTTTGCTTTTCAAACTCGCCGGTTTCCCTGTCTGGCAGCTCCACTTCTTTCGTGGGTGCATAAGAAATGTACTCGTTGAGAAGGTCTTCGACACGTCGAACCATCGCTTTTTCGCTCGGTCCGAGGGAGCCTCTGTCGCTCGATACGTAGTAACGAATCGTTACCGGTGTATCGAGTTTGCTGAGGATGTTTTTCGTTCCCTTCGAGAGGGTATGAATGTTGTTCTCCGTTAGATCAGCCTTAAAGCTGAACATTCCCACAAGGTAATTAACGAGCAGGGCGATGGCGAAAGCTACAACGAGTCCGATGATCGCCATGGGGCCGCGGCCCAGATTTTTTGAAGATATTTTTTTCGATTCACTCATGATTCAGTTCGTAAGCGTTTCAGGTAAAGGATGAAAAACAGAAAGGTTCAGGCGCGCTTCAGTCGAATGACTACAGAAGTCGCGAAGAGGCAGAAGAAGATGAAAGTGACAAAGAACATGATATCGCGAAGGCTTAAGACTCCTTTAGCGAGTTCGTTGAAGTGAGGCATCGCCCCGAGGCTGTTGGCGAGTTTAAGGAACGGATAGATCAGAAGCCACCAGCCCTCGTTGATACTGTCGAGGAAATTGGAAATGTGAGGCAGGCCGCTGAGCCAGAGCATCATGCAGATCGCTACTGATACGAGCAGTGCGACCAACTGGCTCTTCGTCATCGCGGATACCACGGAGGTTACAGCGAGGAAGCATAGGGCGACGAAGTAAGTGGCGACAAACCCTGCCATAATCACTCCGTTATCGGGATCACCGAGATAGTTGATCGTCCAGACGATAGGGAAAGAGAGCACCAGCATTCCGAAAAGGACGACCGCTGCAGCCAGGTATTTTCCAAGGATGGCATGCCAGGGCGCAAGCGGCATCGTCAGCACCAGCTCCATTGTTCCGAGTCGCTGTTCCTCCGACCAGAGACGCATTCCGACCGCTGGAGCGATCAGGACGAGATACCAGGGAAGATACTGAAAATAAGGCTGCAGCAGACTCGCTTCCTCGCTTTCCAGGACACCCATAAAAAAGAAGGAAAGGGTACTGGAAATTCCGAGGAAAACGACAAACAGAACGTATGCGATAGGCGACGTGAAATAAGCTTTCAGTTCGCGTTTGAATATGGTTCTGACCTCCCGCGGGAGCAGGAAGATCATGATAGTGGCGAAAATGGCGGCGACAATAACTGTCGGGATCGCAAATTCGAGGATCAAAGTAAGAAGAGCATCCATGATGGTTTACTTGAGAGAATAAATTGAGTCAGAATTCGAAGGCTTGTTTCAGTTCTCTCCGGTTCAGTCTTCGCTGTCCGATTTGGTGATTTCGCGGAAAAGCTCGTCGAGACGTCCTTGCTCCACACGCAATTCCTGAATTTCGAGGCCCTTGTCTTTACAGAGTTTGAAAACAGCGGGACTGAGTTCATTTCCTTTTCCTTTCGCAGGAACGACCCGGGCTTCGATGTAGTCGTCACCGGATTCGACCACGATGACTTTTTTTGCCTCCGTAAGTTTCTCCAGTTCCTGTTGGATGCCGGTTCCGGCGAGTCCGGAAGCGCGAAGCAAAACTGCCCCGGCGTTTTGCGCCTTGGCTTTGAGTTCGTCCGGGGTGCCGTCGGCAATAACACTTCCGCGATCAATAATGATTGCCCGGGTGCAGGCGGCTTCAACCTCTTCGAGAATGTGAGTGGAGAAAATAATCGCCTTATCTCTACCCATTCGTTTGATGAGGGCACGAACTTCGTGCTTTTGGTTGGGATCAAGACCGTCGGTTGGTTCGTCGAGAATCAGAATCTCAGGATCGTGAATGATTGATTGAGCGAGGCACGTCCGATGGCGGAAACCTTTGGAAAGGGTTTCGATGCTCTGGTGGCGGACTTTTTCGAGAAAGCAGGTTTCGATCGCTTTATTGACCGCGTCAGTCAGGCCTGAATTAGGAATTCCGCGTAATTCAGCAGCAAACCGAAGAAAACCCTCTACTGTCATGTCCGAATAAAGCGGTGCTGACTCAGGGAGATATCCTATTTTTGATTTGGCGGTAACCTCGTTGTCTTCCAGCTCAACTCCATCAATAAGGATTTGACCGGAGGTTGAAGGGAGATACCCGGTAACCATTCGCATGGTCGTTGATTTCCCGGCACCGTTAGGTCCTAAAAATCCCAGAACTTCGCCCTTTTTTACTTTAAAGGACACCCCATCCACGGCGACCTTCGAGCCAAAGTGCTTATGCAGATCATTAACTTCTATCATCAGATTGAAACTCGTTTCGGTTAGTCTTTGTTTAGCGGAACTTGTTACGCGATTTGTTTGGAAAAAAGCGAAAAATCCGACAGACTCCTAACGGGCCGTCGCGTTCCGCTTGCAAGTGGTAATTTGGCTGGTTTACGGAAATCGCAAGTGAAAATTTACTTTGTAAAATATGAAAATCATCAGTTGGAACGTCAACGGCATTCGCGCTGTGTTGAAGAAAGGGACTTTTTTCGAGTTGTTGGAAAAGGAACAGCCGGATATGATTCTGCTTCAGGAGGTCAAAGCGATGAGGGATCAGGTGGAGTTTCCCTTTCCTGATGACGATTGGAACATCTACTGGAATCCAGCCGTGAAGAAAGGGTATTCAGGGGTGGCTGTCTTGTCGCGGAAGCCTGCATTATCCGAGAAGCTGGGAATTGAGATCGAGGAGCACGATCAGGAGGGCCGGGTGATTACCCTTGAGTATGACGATTTTTATCTAGTGAATGTCTACACACCCAATTCTCAGAACGAATTGCGCAGACTGCCCTATCGTCAGGAGTGGGATCGCGATTTTCTTTGTTACATGAGGGAATTGGAAAAGACTAAGCCGGTTATTTTTGCCGGAGATCTCAATGTAGCCCACACCGAAATTGACCTGGCGAGACCGAAACAGAACAGGAAGAGCGCGGGTTTCTCTGACGAAGAGCGCTCTGGCTTTGACAACATAATTGGCGGGAAATTCGTCGACAGCTTTCGCCATTTCCATCCGGATGAAACCGATCAATACACCTGGTGGAGTTATCGAGGTGGAGCCCGCGCCAAGAATGTTGGCTGGCGGATCGACTATTTCTGCGTCTCAGAAACTTTGATGGACCGGGTCGAAAGTGCAAAGATCCACGCGGACGTTTTGGGCTCTGATCATTGCCCCGTTGAGATCATTCTAGGGTGAGGGCGCAGTCATTTCTCTTTAGGGAAGACTTCGCAGCAGGCTCCGGTTCGTGGGAGCCAGACGGTAATCACTGTGGCGATGAGGGCAAACGCGGCGCTGGTCCAGAGGCAACCCGGAAGACCCGCGTAGAGGTAGGTCAATCCGGAGAGTAGGGTGCCAGCGAGTCGCCCGCAGGCATTGGCCATGTAGTAAAAGCCGACGTCGAGCGAGATTTTGTCCGAGTCCGAATAGGAGAGAATCAGGTATGAGTGGAGCGCTGAATTAAGGGCGAAAACAATTCCAAAGAGCCCAAGCCCAATCATTACGGACCACAGAAGGTAAAAATCAAAGTGAACCGCACAGGCGATGCTTGCGGTGAGGACTGTTAATACGCCTCCCCAGATCAGGATTCCTTTCGCACCTTCCCGGGATTCCATGCCTCCTTTATTGGGGAAAAGAGCCGGGGCGGAGGCCTGAACAAAGCCGTATCCGATTACCCAGACGGCGAGGAATCCTCCAATCGATTCGTGGTTCCACTCAAGAATCTCAGCCAGGAAAATGGGAAGCCCCACCACAAACCAGATATCGCGGCAGCCGAAGAGAAAGAAGCGGGCAGCCGACAACAGATTGATCTCGCAACTCTTGGAAAACAATTGCCTGAAGCGGGATTTCACTTTCGATCGTCCCATGTCGCCCCTCAGAAAAATGGCGGTGACTATCAGTGCCAGCAGGACAGCTGCCGCCATCGCTTGCAGAGAAAGGGCGAAGCCCAGCAAACTCAAGAGAAGCCCTCCCAGAAAAAAGCCGACACCCTTGAGAGCATTCTTAGATCCGGTGAGAATCGCCACCCATTTGAAAAGAAGGCTTTCCGAATTTCCGGATCCGGCAGGTACCAGCAGTTTTACCGCGCTCTTTGAGCTCATCTTAGTGAGATCTTTTGCCACTCCGGAGAGAGCCTGCATTCCCATCACGAAAGTGACCGATAAAACCGGAGCCCATTCGGGGTTGAGGAGGGAAAGCGTTCCCAGGGCCGTTATCTGGATGGCAAGACCGGCGAACAGCGTGGCTTTTAGACCGGTTCTAGATCCGATCCATCCTCCGAAAAGATTGGTGAGAATTCCACAGAGTTCATACAGCAGAAAAAGGAAAGCGATCTGAACAGGGGAATACCCGAGCGTATGAAAGTGCAGCAGCACAATCATTCGCAAGGCGCCATCAGTGATCGTGAAGACCCAGTAGGCAGCGGTCACCAGGGAGTAATTTCGCAAATCCATCAAATTTCCTCTCAGGATATCGCGAGTTCCTGAGCCGATGGCATGAGGCTGTTCGAGACTTTTGCCGCAAGTTCCATCATCCGCTTGGCGTAGCCCCATTCGTTATCATACCAAACGAGGAGCTTCACCTGGCTTCCGTCGACGACCATGGTTGAGAGTGCATCGACAATTCCTGACCTGGGATCATTGACGTAGTCGCTGGAAACCAATGGCTTCTCTTCGTATCCGAGAATCCCCTTCAATTCACCCTCGGCAGCGGACTTGAGCAGGGAGTTCACCTCTTCAACAGTCGTGTTTTTTTTCAATTCCAATACACAATCCGTGAGCGAGGCATTGAGGAGGGGTACACGCACGGCAATGCCGTTGAGTTTCCCTTTTAGCTCTGGATAGATCATTGTGATCGCGGTTGCTGATCCGGTGCTGGTCGGGATAAGAGAATTCAGAGCCGAGCGGGCGCGTCGCAGGTCTTTGTGAGGCGCATCGACTACCGTCTGGGTATTAGTAACATCGTGGAGCGTGGTGATCATCCCGTGCTCGATCCCCAGTTTTTCCTGAATGACTTTTATAAGCGGAGCGATGCAGTTGGTTGTGCAGGAGGCTGCGGTTACGAGATGATGCAGACCCGGATCATAAAGATGATCGTTACAACCCATCACTATATTTAAAGCCCCTTCCTTCACTGGAGCTGCTACCACTACCTTTTGAACGCCCGAATCAAAATAGGCCTGCAGCGTTTCAGTGGTTCGGAATTTCCCTGAACACTCGAGGACGATTTCGACTCCCATTCCCGCCCAGTCGACTTCACCAGGGAATTCCTTTTCGCTGAAACTGATCTCGTGCCCATCCACTTCGATGTGCTCAAACGAGGCGCTGATATTTCGATCCCAGCGTCCGTGAACGGAGTCGAATTCGAGCAAGTGAGCCGCAGCTTCCGTGCCGCCCTTGATCTCATTGATGTGGACAATTTCGAAATCTTCGGAATCCCATCCGGCTCGGAAACCGAGCCTGCCCATGCGGCCGAAGCCATTGATCCCAATTCGCGGTATCGTTTTCATCTTTAAATCTGTTGTGGGTGATCAGGCGCAGACACCGTTCGTGGTGCAGGCAGAATCCGGGAGGCAAAGTTCGGGACGCCCCTGACAGCAGTCGTCAGTGAGAAAGCACATTAAGTTTCGAATTCCACCAACCTCGAGCCGATAAGTGATTGAACGGCCCTCGCGTTCTGAATTGATTAATCCGGCGGCAAGAAGTTCCTTGAGATGAAAAGAAAGCGTCGGCTTTGGGATTTTCAGCAAAGCGGAAATGTTGCCGGCACCCATTCCATCCGTGCCACATTTCACGAGCAGACGGAAAATCTCCAAGCGGGTGGGTTGGGCCAAAGCTCCCAATGCATTTGCGGCTTCTGATAGTTTCATGATTTTAAAAATATGGAACTATTCACGAAAGTAAAGTGACAGTTTCGATACGTGGCTTACTTTACGGGCCACTGTCCGATGAAATATCTATTCCTCGTTTTACTCACTGCCTTTCTCGTCCAATGCCGGACTGATCCCTCCGATATACCTGACTACCCGTCGACGATCGGGACGGCATCCACGTATTCCGGTGAGATGCAGCAGATCATCAATGTTTCCTCTTACGATCCCAAGGAACGCCAGCGCGAAGGTCGAGGCTTTTCTGAGAACGATGTTTCGGCTCTGGCTGCAAACGGGTCGAAGGGGCTCATTGCCCGTGCTGGAAAGGGCGGGAAGCTTGATAATAAGTGCGTTGCCTTTGTGTCTTCGGCCGACCGTGCCGGGATGTTTCCGGGGCTCTATTATCGGGTGCAAAAACATGTCAGCCCGGTCACCCAGGCGGATCAGTTTGTTGACCGTGCTAAATCCCTGGCCGGTAGTCGGGATTGGAGTGCGCCTTCCCTTCTTCTTTGCGGTGATTACGATGGTGATCTCTCGCTTTCAGCGATCTTGCGATTCATGGAGCGGGTCGAGTCGCGAACCGGGATAGTTCCGGTGTCGTATCTAGAGAACAGTCAGGCCTTGAAGCAACTGACCAGTTCCGCCGACTCAAAGACCAGGCAGCAACTGCTCCGCGCTCCGTATTGGCTCGCTCTTTATTCTCATACCAGCGGGGCCGAGACGCCTGAGCATCTCGTGAAGCAATATGGTCTCTGGCCCGGATGGACGATGTGGCAATATGGCGGAGTCGAATGGTCAAGCGGTGCTTCCAGCCCGAAAGTGTATTCGCACGGCCACTACCGCAATACGACCTATTTTGGAAATATTGATCGACCGACCGAACGAAATGTTTTCAAAGGTTCGACAACCGATCTTGCGGCGTTTTGGCAGAAGCACGGAATCGCTTTGAAATAGCCTCAAGCCTTGCGCGCGTTTTTGATAAACGCTTTTACCAGATCCAGGTCTTTCATTCCCGGAAAGGATTCCACTCCGCTGGCGACGTCAACTCCTGCCGGATTTACCTGGCGAATGGCATCCGCGATGTTGTCCGGTTTCAGTCCACCGGCCAAAATGATTTCACGGTCCGGCCATTGCCTGACTGCTTCGGCGCCGAGTGACCAGTCCATCGTTTCGCCGCTCCCGCCATATTCCACAGGGGCGTAAGCATCGAGAAGCAGGGTTTTGCCTTCAAAGTCGGTAGCTCCATCGAGCATAGTCCGATCTTTCACACCCAGCGCTTTGAAAACGGGTAGACCCTCTTGAATCAATGAATTGACCCTGTCAGATCGTTCGTCCCCATGAAGCTGGAGAAAATCGATGCAGCCGGAATCGAACACGGAGCGAAGCTCATCGTCGGTCGGATTCACGAAAACGGCAACGCGGATGACTTTACTATCAAGACTCGAGAGCCATTCGCAGGCGCGGGCCGGCTCGATGTAGCGTTTTGATTTCGGCCAGTAGTTCACGCCAATGGCATCGGCCCCGAGAGCGACGATTTGTTGCGCTTGCTCTCCCGTGGTGATGCCACAGACTTTCACCCCGACCGAATCACCCGTGAAGAGCGATTCAGTTTTTGGAGTGATGCCTTCAGGCATTTCTTCGGGGGTGAAATTGAGAGGGCGAGCTACACCTTGGGAAGTGCCGCGTCGAGACAGTTCAGCAAATTGCCGATAGTCTCTTCGGTTTCGTCTCCCATGTTGGAAAGGCGGAAAGATGTTCCCTTAATTTTTCCGTATCCTCCGTCGAGCTGGATCTTGTGCTCTTCGCGCATGATCTGCTGAAGCTTTGCCACATCAATGCCCTTGTTGTTTGCAATACAGGTCAGAGATTTGGAACGGAAGCCTTCGGGTGCAAAAAACTCAAAACCGTTTTCGCGAATCCACTCGTGAACGATGTTATTGAGCTTCTCGTGGCGGGCAAAGCGCGCCTCGATACCTTCAGCGAAAATCTGCTTCACCTGATGGCGTAATCCATAGATCGTTGCGATGCACGGTGTGCTCGGAGTCATCGATTTCGCCTGGTTCTTTTTGAACTCGAGAAAATCGAAGTAGTATCCGCGATCATCAATGGTGGATGCGCGGTCGAAGGCGCGATCGGAAACGGTGAAAACGGCGAGCCCGGGAGGCAGAGCCAATGCTTTCTGACTGCCGGTAAGGAGCACATCGATGCCGAGCTTATCGAACTCAATCGGAACAACCGTGAAGCTGGAGACGGTATCAACGACAAGGCAGACATCGTCATACTTTCTGACAACAGCCGCGACTTCCGCGAGCGGGTTCATCACACCGGTTGAGGTTTCGTTGTGAATGAAAGTGACCGTATCGAATTCGCCGGTGGCAAGTTTCGCATCAATATCAGCAGGGTCGACGGGAGTTCCCCATTCGTATTGGAGTGCTTCTCCTTCTTTTCCACAGCGCCTGGCCACATCGATCCACTTGTCGGAGAACGCTCCGGAACAGCAGCAAAGGACTTTCTTTTTCACCAGATTCCGGATGGAGCCTTCCATGATACCCCAGGCTGACGAAGTGGAAAGGAACACCGGCTGTTGGGTGCCGAGAAGTTCCTGAAGTCCCGGATGGATGTCGTCGTAAAGAGCAACGAAATCTTTGGAGCGGTGCCCGATCATCGGGGTCGCCATTGCTTCGTATGTTGCCGGGGAAATTTCCACAGGCCCTGGGATGTGAAGTCGCACGTGTTCGCTCATTTCGAGGCAATAAGGACTGCGTTGAGCAAATGACAAATTCAAATTCGTACCGTCGATGGACTAAAATTTGTCTTTCCCTGAACTGTAGGTGTTCACAAGCTTGAAGGGCTTGCGGTGAAACCTAATCCGAAGGCAGAAGGAGCGGAGGCTTGTCCGCCCTTTTTCTCATCCAGTTGATCGCGGAATTGATCGGTTTGATTTTCACCAGCCAGATTTCCAGATTTCGCTTTCCCGGGAAATCCATCAACATCAGACCGATCATGATCGTAAGAACTCCCTGACCGGGAGTGATCAACATAAGCACTCCTCCGAGGAAAAGAATGCCGCCGAAGAGATTTTTGAAGATCATAAAGACCATCCTCAGAACGGGATGACTTTCCCGGTAGGCTTCAACACGGGGACCTGTCTCTTATACACATCTCCGAGCCCACGAGACCGAGGCTGATCT
>CAJXQE010000032.1 GCA_913058215.1 uncultured Verrucomicrobiales bacterium | reverse complement strand
ATCTACACTATCCTCTTCGTCGGCAGCGTCAGATGTGTATAAGAGACAGATCTCAGACTTCTCAAAACAGATCCAAAAGGGCGTCAATGATAGAGGGATCACTGTCGTTATTCCCATTTCCAAATTCTTCAGTTAGGCCTTTGCCTTTGCCTTTGCCATTCGCCTCGAGTAGCTCCTGCCCACCGGGAGCCTCTTCTTCAGGAGTAATATTGGTCAAGGTTCCATAAACATTAGTAGACGCGCCCCGGTTCTCAAAGACAAAGAATTCGTTGAAATTGGAAAATCCATTTTCAGTAGCCTCACCGAACTCCAGAGCAAATTCCAACACCGTGCTACCTAAAGTAAATTGAGTAACCCGGGAGTTGTCACTGATTCGAACGGTATCGGCGGAGGCAATCGCATCCGAACCATTGCCGTTGTAGTTCCCTACATTTAGAATATTCAGCAATTCGAATTCGAAATTGAACACTTCATTGAGTTGCTGACCACCGACCATCAAGTCGAGATCAAGGGCGAATCCAACACCATCGGCACCAGTGTTAGACAAAAAGGACCCATTGTGGTAGTCCAAAGCCCCCAATTGGAAACGCGTGCCCAAACCAACGGATGTGGGATCCGACCCATTGAAGAGCAATTCACTTTGTGACTGTCCCTGATAAGGATTCCCCCATCGATCGGTGGTGCGGCCCCAGGCAAAGTGATTGTCAGCATTCGAATTCGAAGTGAATCCACTCGGGCCTGTTCCACTGCTGAAATCCCCTTCCACGGCCGATTCAATTTCAATCGGCTCGTAGGTCACCACATTGCTCGCAGACTCACTGCTATGATAATAGTCATCACTCGAGATTGCACGTGATTCAATCACAACGCCGGACAGGTAATCTTCGCGATCCAGAACAAATGGCCCGTCATAAACCTGCCACGGACCACCAGCAACACGATATTCCACGTAAGAAGGATCCCCGGTATTGTTATCATAGATACCCACCCCTACGAATCGTGTGTCGAGTGCCCCGAAACTGGATGAACTGGTTTCGATAGTCGGAGGAAGCAGGGTCGCAGGTGTGGCCGAGTAGGTGGCTCTCGTCAAAAGGCTGCTGAGGAAATCAGTATCATCAGCCGCTATTGCCTGTGACATCAGAACAGAATCGGGGTCGAGATCCAACGCGTCTCCGTTGTAGGCTTCCCAGGGGCCGAAATCGACTGAGTAAAAGATGTTCGATACTTCGGGAGGATTCGGATTCGAAATCGTCACGGGAAGATTAAAATTCCGAATCGAATAGCTTCCTTCGCCAATCGAGAAAGTCGGAGGAGCCAACAAAGTCGGTTCCGGGGTATCTGGATCCTCCGGATCCTCGACAGTTGGAACATCCGGTACCGTGAGGGTCGTTTCATCGACCACAGCAACGGTCGTAGGGCCGCTGGAGGTCGGCAAAGCCACTTCCTCGAAATCCCAAACCCAACTGGACTCTTTCGCGTATGTAAAAGAGTGCACACGATCATCCTCCTGAGTCTTCGCCAGCTCTGGATCCGCATTCAATGCAAAGGCCTTAATACCGGCATCACCGCTACTCACTATCTCAAAACGATTCTTAACTCCATCCCAGACCACTCTTTTCTGACTGGTCTCAGCCTCTTCCTCTGATTGAACTTCAAGGGAGAGCCGTGCATCCACCATTGATGAAGAGAGGCCCGGGATATGATCAACCAGTTCTGAATTGGCAACCGATTTCAGCTTCATAATAATTTCTGTGCTGCTCGCATCATCAGGAATTTGTCCTCCTGATCCTCGATAGGCCGCCACCGCGCTGTTCAGCGTCATCACCTCAGTCTCCAGCTTCTGGGCCTTGGCATTAGAACTGATCCGACCAACTGAGGTGATCGAAAGGGTCGCCAGCAACGCCACAACGGCAAGCGCTGTGATCAATTCGACTTGGGTAAATCCTCTATCATTTCTCATTATATCGGATATTACCAATAATTATGACAATTATCAAGCGTAGAGATTTCCTCTCTTTTGAGACGCGATTGAGGCCACGCATTAAGACAATATACACAACCGACTAATAATTAGACGGTTGTGAAAATAATCCAATGCTGAGAAGACTCTGAATTCAGAGCATCCCTGCAATTTTTTTTGCGAAATAGGTCAGAATCATGTCTGCCCCTGCTCTTTTGATCCCGATCAAGGATTCCATTGCGACCTTTGATTCATCGATCCAACCATCCTTCGAGGCAGACTTAATCATGAGGTATTCACCACTCACTTGATAAGCAGCAAGAGGAAGATCCGACTCAGCCCGAATTTTGCTGATGATATCCAGGTAGGGGCCTGCCGGTTTGACCATGAGAATATCAGCCCCTTCGGCCTCGTCCAGTTTTGCTTCCCGAACAGCTTCCCGATGATTTGCCGGATCCATCTGGTAGGTTTTCTTGTCACCCGCCTTTGGAGCTGAATCAAGAGCACCCCGAAACGGCCCATAATAGGCAGAAGCATATTTTGCGGCGTAACTCATGATGGAAACCGTCTCAAAGTTTCCCAGATCGAGCGATCTGCGAATTTCCGCAATCCGTCCGTCCATCATATCACTGGGGGCAACAATATCCGCTCCCGCTTCGGCATGGCACAAAGCTTGTTTACACAAAATCGAAACCGTCTCGTCATTCACTACATGCAATTCCCCTTTCGAATCGACCTCCACGACCCCGTCATGGCCGTCAGAGTTGTAGGGATCGAGAGCGACATCAGTAATTACTGAAATATCCGGGTATTCCTCTTTTATCACCCGGATCGCTGCGGGCACAAGACCATCCGGATTGTAACACTCCTCAGCCTTTGAAGTCTTCAGTTCCTCCGGGATTGCAGGAAACAGAACAACGGAGTTGACTCCCACATCACGCGCTCTCCCAACTTCCTCAACCAAACCCCGTAGACTCCACCGATGACAGTCTGGCATTGATTCAAGAGCGACGTCTGAATCATCACTATGAAGGAACAGAGGATAAATTAAATCTTCCGTCTGAAGCACGGTTTCACGAATCAGTCCGCGAACGGCGGGATTTTTCCGATTCCGCCGGGGACGGGAGGAGAAGTTTAATTTATCGGACATAATTCAAATCCTTCCTTTCCATCTTTCACTTCCCAACCGAGCGCCGCAATCTCGTCGCGGAGTCGATCCGACTCCTCCCATTCGCGGTTTGTTCTAGCCACCGATCTCTTTTCCGCAAGTTCCCGGACTTCTGCCGGAATGTCCTGAACTGCAGCACTGGATAACTCCGGCAGCTTAAGGCCGAGTCCGGCAAGCGTTATATGAAGCCCCTGCCAGGCATCCTTTGCCTCTCTTGAATCCATCTCCTCAGGTTTCTTCCTTTTAATCGCGGAAAAAACCTGCCCGAGAGTCTCGGGAGTATTCAAATCATTCTCCAGAGCAGCAAACGCACCGGCGAAAACTTCACCTTTTTCAAAAGCCTTCACCTGCTCCCAATCCGGCAGACCATCAACGCCCGCCTTTTCACGCAGCGCCTCTTCGTACCGGGCGATTCGCTCCAAAGCTTGTCTGGCAGAGTTCAGAGCAGGAAATGATTCTTTCCCATCACCATCTTTCGCCACAAAGTTTAAAGGCTGACGATAACTAGCGCAGATTAGAGCAAACCGGACCTCCGCGGCGGAGAATCCTTTTTCGATCAATCCAGTGAGGGTGTAGAAATTGTTAGCACTCTTCGACATTTTTCCACCATCGACGAGCAGATGCGTCAGGTGGAACCAGTGATCAGCCATCGTCGCGCCGTTGCAGGCCTCACTTTGAGCAATCTCGTTTTCATGGTGAGGGAAGATTAGATCCACTCCTCCAGAATGAAGATCGAAAGAATCGCCCAGATATTCACGACACATTGCGGAACATTCAAGGTGCCAGCCGGGCCGACCTTCGCCCCACGGGCTGTCCCAGTAATTATCCCCGTCCTCTTTCCTTCTTCCTTTCCAAAGAGCAAAATCAGCGACCTGATCTTTTTCATACTCGTCATTCACGACAGCATTGGATGCTCCGGCACGTAGCTCGCGCTGATCCAGACGCGAAAGGCGGCCGTATTTTTCAAAACTGGACACCTTATAGTACACCGAGCCATCCTCACTGGAATAGGCGTGCCCTTTTTCAACGAGATCTCGAATCATTTCGATCTGATGAGGAATGTGATCGACAGCGCCGGGTTCCCGGTGAGGCTCCAGCATATTCAAAGCGGAGCAGTCTATATGAAAGCGGTCCGTCCAGAATCCGGTGAATTCTTTTAAGGGCTTTCCTTCGGCCTGTGAATCACGGATTGTCTTGTCATCCACATCGGTCAAATTCCGGACGTGAAATGTATCCAATCCGGAAAGCTCCAAAGTTCTTCTGAAAACATCCTGGAGTAAAAAGGTTCGAAAGTTACCAATATGAGCCGGTCCGTAGACTGTCGGCCCACAGCAGTAAAAGCGAAACTCCTTACCATCTCCAGGAGCCAGTTCACGGATCTCCCGTGACATCGTGTCGTATAATCTCATTCGTCTAAGAGAAATAGGGGATCAATCATAACAATTTGCAAGAAATGTAAAAAACTCCGGCATCTTTATTCAAATAATTGTCGAAAATAGGCCAAAAATGCCCATTTTCGCAGAAGTGATAGACATTTTCGTAATTTTTATGCTTTATGATAACCATTTTTCTGCTAAATTATCATACAACCGTGCCCTCCTATATAGCACTCACTCTATCTGTTTTAATCGCACCTCTATGAGACTCAAACTCCTTATTACCACAAATGTGGATGGCGACCTTTTCGAGCTTGTTCTGAAAAAGTCCAAGTATCGTGTTGGACGCCGCTTCGATAATGATCTCCGAATCAAGGAAACCTACATTTCTGCGTACCATTCAGAGATCAGAATGGATGAGAAAGGTGAGTATACTCTGATCGATTGCGGATCAAGTAACGGTACATTTCTGAACGGAGTGCGGGTGGAGGAACCAACCAAGATTGCGCCCGGCGATTACATCAAGTTCGGTATCTTGAAAGTAAAAGTGGCGGAGCACGCTGACACCCTGCCTAAGGTGGTTGCACTCAGCGAAAGGGGATCCGCAATTACGAAGCGGAATCGGACTTCAAAGAAATCGAGCGATGTGATCGCCTCATTTTCCACTCCCGACACGATTAAAGGAAAATCGAATACAGGCCCTCTTGGGGATTCAAAGGAACACACCCAGCTTGTTTCGCTTCGTCAAAAACTGACCCAGCTGGAGACCGCAAGAGACCAAGCCAGAGAAGAAGCGGCCGAACTTCGACACAGCGCCGCTGAACTGAAAAGAAAACTCGAGGCTGAATCAAAGATTCGCGAGGAGCTGTCCAAAGAAGTCAGCAACAAAACACGTCTGGTTAGCACCGTTACTGCGAAAGTGGAGAAGCTTGGAGCCAAATTGGAAACCAAGGAGAAGAAGTATTCCCAAGATGACAAGAAGAAGCTCGATGATTTGAACGGACGCATCGCGCTTCTGGAGACTGAGCTCAGAGTCGAGAAAGACAAGGCCGCCACCATGCCTCTGAAATTGGAGGGCTATACGTCTGCGATCAGGAAGGCAGACATAGAACTTGAGGAGCTGAAGAAACGTGAAGCCGCGAGTAAATCCGCTGAAGATAAGGCACTTACCGAAGCTGAGGCACTCAAAAAATCACTCGCAGAGGAAAAGGCCGCTGCTGCAATCATTTCAAAAAAACTCAAAGCGGAGTCCGCAAATCTGGCAAAGCTGGAAGAGTCTCTTGCTGCGGATGAGGCATCGAATACCAAAGGGATTCAGCAGAAAGAGGAAGAGCTTCAAGTTCAAGTCGCCTCACTTCAGGAGTCTTTGGAATCAGAACGCGCCACCCTTGAACAAAAAGTTTTCGGCCTGACCGCCGATCTTGTGGAAGCTAAAAAGGGTAGCAAGGAAGCAACCAAGGGGAAAACCGCGATTGAGAAGAAACTGGCTACCCTGGAAAAGAAATTTGAAAAAGAGAGCGCAGGAACAAAGACTCTCAAAAAGCAAGTCGCTGAAAAAGCGGCTCTGATTAAGGCTTCAGGTTCCGAACTGAAAGCAGCTCGAAAGGAAATTTCCGCCAAGGAAAAGCTGATCAGCGAAATCGAGGCGAAAGGAAGCAACGCGTCGGAGGAGATTCAGACTCTCGTTTCTAAAAAAGAGAGTGAGATCGATTCAGTAAAAGCGGAACTGAAGAAAACGCAGAAAGAACTTTCCGCTTCAGAAGCGGCGATCGCCGAACTGAGTGAGAAAGAGAAAGAAACGTCCAAAGAACTTCAGGAAGAGCTTTCCACCGTCCGTCAGGAACTGGCTAAAAAGGAGAAAGAGATCTCAGAAATCTCTTCGAGCGAGTCCGATACTATCAAGGAGCTGAAAAAGGAGATTGCAGAGAAGGGGGAACAGGTTCTCGCTGCAGAAGGCAAACTGAAAGCTTCCGATGAAGAAATCGCGGAGAAATTGCTCTTGGTGACCAAGCTTGAAGATGAAGGAAAGAGCTCGGTTGAGGCCCTTGAAACCGAACTGAAATCTGCCCGCAAGGACCTGGCCATCAGAGAGGAAGAGATCTCCCGCCTGACAGCTGAAGAGGAGGATGCCGTATCCGGCTTAAAGGAAGAGATCGCAAAACAGAGCGAACTCGCCATAAGCTCAGAGAAGCAACTCAATACAGCCCAGAAGGAACTCAAATCGCAAGCCGGGCTTGTTGCCTCACTGGAAGAGAAGGTCAAAGCCGCCGATGAGGCGACACACAAAGCCGCGTCTATGGAGAAGCAGGTTGCCGAAATGACCCGTCTTTTCCAGGGCGAGGTCAGCAAGGTCGCCGACCTTCAAGCCGATATCGATTCCAAAGACGACGAAATCAATGCGCTGGCTGCTTCTTCGAAAGGAGAAATCGACAAGGAAGTTTCCAAGCTTGGTACGGAACTGAACGATCTGAGACAGGAAAACCTGAAACTCACGGAGGAGATCAAATCCACCGAGTCGACTCTGACCACAGAGAAAGGAAAAGTCGAAAAGGAAGTTAACAAACTTAGCGCGGAACTGAACGACCTGAGACAGGAAAACCTGAAACTTACGGATGAGCTCAAATCCACGGAGTCGACTTTGGCCACAGAGAAGGACGAAACCAACAAGGAAGTTTCCAAGCTCGGCACGGAATTGAGCGACCTGAGACAGGAAAACCTGAAACTTGCGGATCAACTCAAATCGACCGAGTCGACCCTCGCCACGGAGAAAGCAGAGAAATCTTCAATCTCCAAAGATCTCGCCATTAAAGCCGCAGCGGCAGCTTCCGCAGTTGCCCTCGTTGCCAGTCTTAAAGCGGAAAGCGAAGAGAAGGATTCCGAAGCACTGATTGAAGAGCGCGACCTGAGAGAAAAAGCTGAGCAACGCATTGCTGCGTTGGAAGCAAGCCTGAAAGGGGAAGCGAAAACAAAAGAGGAACTTGAATCGAATCTCAAGTCTGCCGAAAAACAAATCAGCGAGACTGAAGATCAGATCAAAATTTTCAAGAGCAACCTCGCTGAAGTAAAAGCGGAAAACGCCTCACTCACGAGAAATATTGAGAGCAGCGAAGCAGACCACTCCAAACTTGCTTTGGAGAACATGGATAATCGCCGCCGCATTGAAAAAGATGAGCTCGTTATCGTCAGCCTCAATGAGAAGGTCGCGGCAGAACAGCAAAGGATTGCTGAGGAGGAGAGTGAGCGAATCGATGAACTCAAAGAGGAAATCGAATCCATTCATACTGTTCTGGATCAGGAACGGAGCACCAATTGCGATTTAGCGTTCAATCTTGACCTAACTCGCGAGGGAATGTCAGAGGTTCTCCGTAACGCATGGAGAGAAAGAGACGAGCAGAAGGCCTTTCTTCAACTCGAGGAAAACATCAAACTCAGCGAAGCCGAGAAGGCACTCAGTTTCGCTATCCAGGGACGTGAAGAGCTTTCGACCGAGAAACACGAGCTTGAAGATCATCTTACCCGCAAGGAAGAGGAAGTTGAAGAACTATTGGAACGAATCGACGATTTGGAAACCGATCTCGACGATGTCCGGAAAGATAAGGAAGAGATTGGCGAAAAGCTCAAGGTCACCCGTGAAGGCTTCTCCGGCGTGCTTCACAATACGAGGAACGTCGTCAGTGATACCAAAACCTCTTTCTTCCTTGAAAGGAAATCAAGAGTCGAAGCCGAGGAGCTCATCGCTGCCAAGAGGTCTGAGATTTCCGAACTCCTAGAGAACCAGTCGAAACGGGAAGCCGCCTTCGATCGCGAGATGGACAAATGGAAACTCCGTCTTGAGGATGCCCGCAGTGAGAGATCAGAATTCGACAAAGGGTCTGACGAACTGAAGGATCTGCAGGAAGCGATTACTGACGCTAACGCGAAGAAGAGCGAATTCGAGAGCGAGCTCGAAGGTCTCAGTAAAGGGATGTCCGATTTCAGAATCCAGCATGACGAATTGAAGTCTGAGAAAGATAGACTCCTCGCCGAGCGCAACGAAATGAAGTCGGGCTTGAACGTTTCACGTTCCGAACTGAACACCGTTCAGAAACGCTGCCGCGAAACGCTTGCTCAGGAAGAACGCCTGACTCAAAGCATTCAAGCCGCAGAGAAACGAGTGGAGGCACTCAAGCATCTTGAAGGACAGCTCGAACACGCCGTCGAAAGAAAACGTGAAGAGAACGGTCTGAGCCGAAAAGATGTCTTCAGCGAAAACGCGAGGAACAATGTCGTCGGACCAGTAAATGGAAACGAAGAAATTCTCTGCCGCAAGCTCATCAACAAGCTTGATTTAATTGACGATCTTGCCGTGAAATTTGATAAGAAGTGGCGTTATCCGAAAGTTGCTGAACAGCTCCATATTTTGAAAGGCAGCTTCCTTGATTTGCTTAAAGAATTCTCCGTGAACCAGTTTGATCTGGAACCGGGAACAATCCTTTCGCTTGAAGAGCGGAAGAGAATCAAGCTGGTGCCGACTCACGAAGTGAACCCACGGAAGGCCTATTATCTCAACGGTAATAGCTCAAATGGATCCAATGGTTCCGGAGGAAAATCGCAAGTCGTTGAAACTTTGCGTCCGGGATACATTTACCGAAACGGAAGCAAAGACGTTGTCATCAGAAAAGCTGAGGTCATTGTCGGATAGGAAGCTGATACTTAATTCTTCTTCATTATTGTAATACTTCTGGTAATTCAGACATTGTCCCGTAAATTTGCCTTGGCCCTGATGATCAGGACCGAGGCAAATTAGTTAGATCATTTAGATGGCATCAGGAGACGCTCGTTACGTAGGAATCGATTTGGGGACAAGTACCTCAGCACTGGCTCATATCCGTCAAGACGGAAACCCGGAGATCGTGCCTAATATTGATGGTGAAAGGCTCACGCCGTCCGTTGTCTTTTTTGACCAATTCGAAGGGGTAAAGCTGATCGGATCGGCGGCGAAAGACGGGGGCGATCCAACGAGGACGATTCAACACATTAAGAAGAAAATGGACGACCCTTCGTTCATCGTTGAACTGGACGGTCAGATATGGACCCCAACTGAGATTTCGGCCATGATCCTGTCCAAGCTGAAGAATGATTGCAGCAAATTGATTGGCGAGATCCAGAATGTAGTGATCACGGTGCCGGCAAATTTTAACGAGCTCGCCCGGAGAGCAACTGTAACCGCCGGGAAGATGGCAGGCCTCGAGGTTTCCCGCATCGTCAACGAACCCACTGCAGCGGCTCTTTTCTACGCTCACACCCAGAATATCGATGGTCGCGTACTTGTTTACGACCTGGGAGGAGGAACTCTCGATATTACGATTCTGGAGATTGAGGACGATCGAATTGACATTCTTCTCAGCGAAGGTGCCCGGCACCTCGGAGGATCAGATTTCGATGAGTCCTTGATTGAAATCATCTCTGACCGCTATCGTTCGCAATCCGGTAAAGAATTGATTCTCAATGAGCGGCAACGGAAGAGACTTCTCTCAAAATGCGAAGATACGAAGAAAATGCTCTCCAAACTGAATGTCGTTTCAGAAACCGTCGGCAATGAGAGAGACGGACTGGCGAAAATCGAGCTTTCCCGGGAAGTATTTGAAGACGCCATCAAACGGCTCCTGACGCGAACCGTCATGCTGGTTGAGCAGGCCCTGGATCATCTGGCTCTTTTGCCTCAGGATATTGATCACGTTGTGCTTGTGGGGGGCAGCACCCGTATTCCTAAAGTTCAGGATATGCTTGAGGAGCAATTTGGAATGGCACCGATCTCCTGCGGAAATGTCGATGAGTGCGTTGCCCTCGGAGCTGCGCTGTTCGCTCAAAAGGCTCGCCGGGTGTCTGAAGTTTGCAATCACAGTTACGGCACCCTCGCAATCATTGAAGATGCCACAACCGGTGAAGCAAAAGTAAGGAATTCCGTCGTGATTCCCAAGAATACTCCCATCCCCTGCGAAATGTCACAAATTTATGTGACCTCTGAGAACAACGAGGAGTTGATTGAGGTGGAAATTACTCAAGGGGAGGATCTCAATCCGAAATATGTGGATGTGATCGGAAAAATCTCGCTGGAAGTTCCACCCGGGAGGCCTGCAGGTTGTCCAGTTACAGTGACTTACAGCTATGATGAGAATCAGCGGGTTCGGGCCCAGGTTTATGACGAGACCTCCGGAATTCGTAAAGATGTAGGGATCGAATACAAAGGTGAGGGCGTTCTTACCGACGAAGAGGTCGAAAGAAAATCCTCCTATCTCAAGCAAGTCAAGATTGCCTAAGTGATCCTGAAAGATTACCTTTTCGACAGAATGTTCAAGAAAGTAGCCAGTTGGTTCCGAAGTGGGTCCAGGAAAGCCTCCGGTAAAAAGGGTGGCCTGGAATCCTTGTCTCCTGAAGAACTCTGTGAGATCGATCCTGAGACTATGGATAAAGAGGAGATCCGACTGCAGCTTGCGCGACTCTACAAGCGTCACAATCACGCTGCTGGTAGCCTCAATTCAGAGCTTCGTGCTGAAGCTGACATCATGCTCGATGCCGTGGTTCACTGCCGCGAAGAGTATGTCGACTGACTGACTCTTCCCTTTGCGCATCCGCGCCTTTGGCAATCCTGTACTTCCCTGCAGGATTCTTAGTCAGCTCTAATCAAAAACCCGGATTACAAACGGGGATGACTAACGCCCGAAAAACGCCTGGGTAGACTCCTGCACTGATCCGTCAGGCATCAGAATATGCGCGCCGTTCCCGTGGAGATTACCGCGCTCCATCAACCATGGCTGGTTCCACCGAAGCGGTGTTCCCGGAGCGTCATCAAAAGGTGTCGGTGCGTAGGATCCAAAATACTCAGTTTTTCTTTTCTTCTCCATCTTCTTATACCCCATGAAGAGCTTGTCTGAGGGGCACAACCACGTGTCCTGGGCAACACCGTACGGTTCAAGCGAGATAATCCAAAATTTAAAAAAACCACTCTCGGTCCATTCCTGGTCCTTCGGCATTTGCGGCCAATGCCCTTTGTCTTGCATGTAAGCAAGAAAGGCAGTGTGAAGCGTCCTCATGTGGGATATGCACTTCACTTTTTCTGCACGCTTGATGAATTTGCTGGAGACCGCAGCAACGACACCAATCAAAATGCCAATGATGAGGATGGTTACCAGCAGCTCAAGAAGACTGAGACCAGCTGTTTTTCTCCGAAGGGAACTATCTTTTTTCATCAGTGATTTCATTCTGTTCTCACCTTCCACGTCTCATTTCCGGCGCTGCCTTACCTTTTCTTACAGCCAGCCTATCATCAAACTCCGACATGCTGAAACGTGGGGAATTATCGGTACCAACTCGAAATGCACTTTGAATCGATTTGATTACCTGATCTCCCGCAATCGAATTTCGGCACAAAAAGAGGGGCAAGCGAAATCATAACGCAGCCCCTCCTATAATTGATCGAGAAAACTTTTCGGTCTTCCTTGTGGCATTCAAGCCAGGTCGACCCTCTCAAACAGACTTACTAAAGTCCGAAGTAAAAGACAGTGTCCTGCACCTTCGTTCCGAAAACAGCGATGGTGAAAGTTCCAACATCTGGAGAAGTTCCTGCAGCACGCCCTCTTCCTTCAAAGCGACGAACTGGGATTCCATTGTCACTGTTGGTAAACGTGGCAGTGAAGCCTGAAGAGATCGACTCAGCAACCCCGTTAATCCCTGCAGCTGTTCTTGCAACACCAGTGGCACTGACGATTCCCAAACCTGAGTTGACCGTTCCTGTCGTAAAGCCTCTGTAGTAATTGCCTTCAATGAACCAAGTATTGGTATAAGTGGCGACTCCATCGAAAGAAACATTGCCGGACACCGGGACGGTGAAATCAGACGAACTGTTTCCGAAGGAAAAGTTAATGCTCGTCGTATTGGAAGGATCAAGTCCTTGAAAAGCATTGGTAACAGCCCAACGAAAGAGCCCGATACCGTTGTTCCCACCACGTGGAATAGCAACCGCTTCGTAGATACCGTCATCCCCCTGCTCACCAAAATAAGTGTTGTTGGAAAAAGGGCCGCCGACCCATGCGTATGAATGGAAGCCGGGAAGCACGCAAATGGCCAGGAAAATTGCAAAGATCTGTTTCATGAATAAAAGACTGTGTTGGTGGTATAGGAGAATGTTTTTAACCTTTTAGCAAGCAGGAAATCAAGATTATTTTGAGAACTTTCGATCTCTCTTCAAGCCAGCTTGTATCCAATACCGTGGATGGTCACGATAAATTTGGGGTCTGAACCGTTATCTCCAATCTTTTTGCGCAACTGTGCCACGCATTGATCAAGCGTCCGGGTGGTCCCATAATACTGAATTCCCCACACCCGATTCAGTAAATCGTCCCTGGAGAGTGCCTTTCCTTTTTTCTCCCTGAAAAACTTCAGCAGCTCCATTTCCTTCGGCGTCAGGCGTACAGTTTCCCCGTTCAATGTGGCTTCGTAGCTCTGCGGGCTGATCGTGGCATCCCCTACCTCAAACGTCTCATTATCAGAGACTTGCTTCTCTACGCCATCCCTGCCATTCAAGAGGTGGGTTCGGCGCAGGAGAGCATGGACACGAGCCAACAGCTCCTGAACTCCAAATGGTTTCGTCACATAATCATCTGCGCCTGCATCCAGGCCGATCACTTTGTCAATTTCCTGCCCCTTGGCTGTCAGCATCAATATCGGAATCCGACATCCATTGCTTCTCAGTGACTTACATATTTCATACCCATTCTTCCCGGGTAACATCACATCGAGCATAATGAGATCAGGTAAAAAGTCGCCGATCTTAGCCTCCGCATTTTCTCCGTCTTCCGCACAGCCGGTCAGAAAGCCCTCCCCTTTTAGCACTTCTTCCAGTCCGAAACGGATACTGGGATCGTCCTCCACGATAAAAATTCTGGTTTGTTCCATGATTAACTTTCCTCGAGTCCCGGCAGTTGAATGGTGAAATGACTCCCGCCTCCGGACCGGTTTTTATAAAAAATTGCGCCGCCGTGAGAGTCGACAATTTGACGAGCAAGAGTAAGCCCCAGTCCGGATCCCTGGATTCCACTGCTGAGAGAGTCATCCACGCGATAAAACTTCTCAAAAATCTTGGAGGAATACTTCCGGTCAATCCCCGGTCCCCGGTCCATCACCTCAATACTCACTCCCCCCTCTTCTTCCCAACGGGAAATTCTCACCTCGATCTCACCGCCACTGCATCCATACTTTTCGGCATTGGATAAAAGATTCAGCAACACCTGAGAAATCGCATCGCAATCGCCATTCACCATCACCTCTCCCCCTACCTGATCGTCCAGTCGGAGAGAACACCCCTCTGATTCGATTTGCATACGATAATTCTCGACGGTATCCCGGATCAGACCAACCACTTCAATCGGAACCTTCTGATACCTCATCTCATCACGATCCATCCGCGAAAAATCGAGCAGGTTATTGATTAGACGTGTCAATCGGGCTGCCTCGGAGGAAATAATCCCTGAGTATTCCTGACTCTTTTCCTGAGAGCGCAGATCACTGCCGGTCAGCAAATCAGAAAACATCCGAATCGAAGTTAGAGGTGTCTTCAACTCATGACTGACATTGCTGACGAAATCAGTTTTCTGCCTCGCCAAATTCATCTCCAAACCGATCGCGCGAAAAATCAGAAAGGAACCAATAGCAATCGCCGCCAACAGAGTCGGAACCATCAACCAGATGGTCAACCTCACGGTTTGAGCGGAGCGATTCACGATTCCGGGATCGAGCAAATAAGCGGCGACCTCCCAATGGGGCAGAATCTCCCCGACTTCAGCAGCAGCAAACGGCCGCTTCCAATCCGTCCGAAAACCGGGAACCGTTTGGGCGACTACGTCTCCATCGGAATCAAGTAAAGCCAGGCTGGCTTCGTCACGATTCGTTCCACCAACTTCATCGATCACCTTCTTCAAATCCTTGCGGATCGCTCCCAAATTCAACTCCGCCCAGAATACTCTTTCGGGAGCGGATGGATGCCTCTTCCAAAGAAGAATATGCATCCCGTCCTGCAAAAAACGGCTGATGGCACCTTCATCGCGATCCCCCATCAACTCCTTCAAATTTCCGGAATTTCTCTCCAGACTGGACCAGTTCGAGACATCACCGTAAATCTCCCGCCCCCGCGACTCGTCGGAATCCTGCTTTTCAAATTGAACAGTCGCACCACGGAGAGAAGGCTGCACATTTCTTGCAACCGGCCGCAACTGCTGTTCCACCGAAATATTCGGGAGAGCCTGCTCTTTCAGCCCATCGGCCTGGTCACTAAGCTCCATTTCCTCCTGCTGCCTCGCTTGTTTATTTTCGGCATCCTTTCGATAAAAGGATGAGGATGAAGGAGGCTTGTATTGTGAAGAGCGGAGCTTATTTCCCGCGACCTCGACTTTCGACCGGACTTGCATCTGCACGGCAGAGCCGATCGATCCGGAGGAAGGGTCAAGAGCAACATTCTCTTCCGCAACAGAACCTTTGGGAGCCGCCAATCGCTTGTCCTTCAGACTGCTGCTCGCAGCGATTGAAGCCACAGGAACACTCGCCGAAGCAGCGACCTCTGCAGACTTCTTCAATTTCATCTCGCTCCTTTGCTCAGCCTCTATCGGAAAAGCATCCTCCGTTACAACGATCTGGCTATTGAGAATTGCCGGGGCCTGATAAACCAATGCTCTGGATTGATTTGTCAGAAACAGCCGGTTCTTAACCATAAACTCATTCGCTGCTTCTCCTGCCTCAGCTTTGGAAAGGTCCGGGGATAGAAATTTCCCGTCATCAGTCACCACACAGCCGAAGCTGGCCTGGGTCCAGCGGTTCTGAATGACTTGATCGAAATTCTGCGAAAGCGGCTCGACCCCTTGTTCAATCACCAAATCATCCACCAACTGACTGAAAAAGAACCGGACATCGTCCATGAAGGTATTGAGATCGTCCGCCAGGGCATCGGCTGCTCTTTGATGAAGCAGCGCCCGCTGACTGTTGATTACGATCTCCTGATCCCGCATCGAACGCACTGCAAGCCATGCAAGTACCAAGGTCGGCACCAAAACGGCTACGATGAATACGGTTGCGAGTTTCTTCATTGAATTTCAGTGATTGAATACTGTTGCCGATTTCGAGGCAACTTGCACGACTGATTTCCGACCAGACAGGCTTAGGTCGATGACCTAAGCCTGTTGAATTGAAACAGCTATTCGTTGTTCCTGTGAATTACTTTCGGGAGTTCCGAAACTGATAAGCGCTCGTTTTCAGTTTTTTCCTCTGAGATTTCGAAAGGGTCTCGTCAGATAAATCGGCTTTGGCTTCAGAAACAGCATTCAGCTCTTCCCGGATTTCTGCTTTCTGCGAAGCAGGAGCCACAGCCCAGGCCTTGGTCAGATTCACTTCCTGACTCTCCAATTGAACACGGCAGGCTGCAATATTCCCCTGATCTGCCAGAGCAATCGCCTTTTCCGTTTCAACGGCATTGTCATAGATAGCAGCTTCTGCGACCAGACCCTGGTCCACCGTTCTTTCCGCGAGCTTCAAATCTTTGGTGTAGCCGACCACAACGGTTTTCTTCAGCCGTTGAGTCGCACTCGGATTTTCCACATCGCCAAATTCCAGATCGACCTGGACGATTTCAGAAATTTCCCCCAGGGCCTCCGACTCGATCGCGCACTCGAGAAACAACTCCCGCGTCTGATCACTGGACAAGGTTTTGAATTCGATCGTTTCCTTGCGTGAATCCAATTTTTCCGGGCGACCGAGAAATCGGATCGGGCGAACTCCTTCGGGGCACTCAATCCGGATCGTAATGTTGCGGGCGACAAGACTCTTCAACTCACCTAACTCACTCCGAAATACCTCAGGAAGTTGTTCAACATCCGCGACATAATAGTAGTTAGCATCACTCGCTTCCGACAGTGCTGTCATCAGGTTTTCATTATAGTCATCTCCCAGACCAACGGTGGTTACCGAAATATCCTCACGAGCCAGTTGCTGGCCGAGAGTCGCAATTTCCCGATTGCTGGAAGGCCCGACATTCGCAATTCCGTCGGATAAGAGCATGACTCGATTGATTCGTCCCTCAGAAAGGAATTCACGCAGTTCACGTCCTCCTGAATTCACTCCATCATACAGAGCGGTACTTCCTCCGGTCTGAATCCGGCTGATCCGACGCTGAATATCCCGTTTCCCTTTGCCCAGTTTTCTCGCGGGAACCAACACTTCAACTTCTGTATCGTACATCACGAGAGAGAAAATATCGGACTCATCGAGCTGGTCTATTAACATATGGGCCGCCTGCTTTGCCTGTTCGAGCTTTTTGCCGGACATCGACCCGCTTCGATCGAGAACCACCGCAAGATTCACAGGGGTCCGGGAAAGACCCACGGTCTTCGCCCCTTCCAGATCGATCTTGATGATCACCCTCTGCTCGTTCCCGTCATTGGGAACCATGGGCCGGTCCACCCCGATACGAATTTCGACCGGGGACCCTTCCGCTCCGAAAGTGCTTACGGGCAGGTTTCCGCTGCATAGAGCAATAGCCCCCAGCGCTGACATGAATATTGAGAATGGCTTTCTTTTCATGGTCTCAACTTCGCAGGCTTTGAGAAGGAGTTGTCAGATGACCGTAAAAGGATTGTAAGGAAAATGTAAGACTACCTGTAAGCGCGATATCTGCCTCTTTGGTTCTCACGAAGGCAAAGGCGGGGAAAACAAGCCCTGAACTCGAGAAGCCTTATGGACAGGAGATCATTTCATTCAATGAGACAAGACGCCCCTAGCTTTGCAATAATGAATCCAATTCAAAACTTAATAACGGAAATTCATTCGGCGACCATCAATCTGCCGCGCTCGTAATTTATTCAGGAATAACAATTTCCCTTACAGAAACCCAAGTCATTTCGCTCTGATTTCTATGAAAATTTAAGCCATTCCAAGAAAACACCTACTTTTCATGGGATTTAAAGTTGCTTTAGGACCGAATGAGTGCGTTTTTTTGTGTTCTTACCTACCTTTCCGATGAAACACACTACTTCTTCACTGCCAACCGCCCTTAGGAGACCGGGGCTTCTTCTATTTTCCCTTCTGGGTTTTGTAGCCGTCACTCTAACAGGCTCAATATCCAACCTTCAGGCCCAAAGCCGAACGATCAGTTTTGAGAGTGATTCTGTCGGGATCTATAGCTCAACTTTCAGAAGCGCATCCGACCCTACCGTTGCGTTTTGGAATAACACCCCAATCCTACCAGATTGGCAGATCGGAGCATTCGGAGTCAACTCCAGAGGAAACCGGAGTCTTTTAACTCTCGGGCCTGCGAGCAACGTCGAGATGACATTCTCGTCAGATATCACAAGCCTCTCGTTTTATTACGGAGGTGACGCCGGCTCACTCCGGGGAAGCGGAGTGACTCGAGTTACCTTAAAACTCTACAACAATGGCATCGAAATCAGAGAAATAACCCAGGTTCCGAATTTCAACAATCGGATGGATCAGAGAATCGGTATCTCCGGCCCCTCATTCGATGCCGCGGTTTTTGCCTTTACAGGGGACAATGGCATAAGAACCACTGTTGGCGATGAAGTCATCGATGACATTGTCATCAATGGCGGTGGCGGTGGTGGCGGCGGTGGTGGCGGATTCGGAGAGCAATCCGATGGAACCACCAGAGATCCCACCCTGACAAGGAAGCAGAAGGCCAAGCTGGACCTCCGAAATGCTGAGCGGCAGCTTCGTAAAGCGAAAAGAAGTAGAAGAAGTAAAAAGTCTACGGTGAATAGACTGAAAAGACGCATCAAGCGACTTAAGAAACTCCTTAAGAGGCTGTAAGGCCCGGCTTGAGATTCGAATCTCAGCTTGCTTAGAGCCAAGCTATTTTTTTAAGGGTGATGGATAGACTCCATCACCCTTTTTCTTTTTTTAATCCACGCCCCTTTGATCGCCGGGAAAACGGGGTAGCGAAATGGTCCCGGGTCAGAGCTGGCGGGAGTTCGGATCCTGTTTACGGTTTTGGATCACTTGTCGATTTTCCAAAACAAGATCAAAGACTATCATCTCAAAGGGGCTAAGCCCTTTAACGGTTTCCTCTCCCTTTATTATCCGGAAACAGGTTCCGGGAAAAAGCTCCACTTTCCGAGGATAGAACCACGCATGCTCTCCGAAATCGCCCGGGAATGCAAAGAACGGAAAGCGCCGCCGAACCTCACAGCAAAAGTGAGTGAGAAGACCAGGCTCGATAAAAGGAGGAGGTATCCTCCCTCCTTTTCTCAGTCTTTAAAAGCTGTCAGGAACGCTTCCAGATTCTACGCAACGTATTCGCTCGAAACCGGAGAGGCCGCAGCACTTCGCTCAAGATCTGAGAAGTCGCGAGCGGTAATCACACGCTCTTCCAGCAGGCTGCGGGAAATCCAACTTTCGAAACGGGCGAAGTCCTGATTTTCCACTGCGGAATTGGAAACATGCTGCCAATCGAAATTGCTCGTAGGAGTGGGAGCAGCGTAGCGTCGAATTTGGAAAAGGCTTTGAATCGCATCAAACTCGCGGGGCATCAAATTCTCAACAGCTGCCGGCTCGGGCATGTCATCGAGAATATCTGCGTCCAAACCAAAACTGGTTACTCCAATACCGTATTTCGTGGAGAACTTGCGGATCTCTTCCACCATTTGCTGGTCATCGATCGAAGCAGCAATCATGATTTCACCGGAATTTGCCCACTCAGCAGTGGAAAGGCACTGGTAAAGGTCTTCATACAGATCCGAATGAGAAAGCTCGAGTCTGAGTTTTACAGTCGAAAGCTTGAATGGAGACATTCCCATCCGGCGATACAGCTCCAGTTGGCGCTTATCCAGAATAACAGAGTCATCCGCCATTTCCCCGGCAAGCCATTGGACGACGGCCAGATCAGGGACACGCCAGCGGTTTGCCTGGACATCAGAGGAGAAAGACTGCTCAAACGCAAACGGGAACTTCTGGATGGACTCCAGATAGCGCATGACCACTGCGCGAAACTTATTGGCGCGAGCCATCGAGATATCAGCATCTTCGCTGGTCATTGTCATATCCGAGCCGAGCTCTCCCTGCTGTGGCCGGAATAAGTTCCTCGCACTGTTTAGAGAGTGAATGGTCGTAGACCGGAGATAATAACCCTGCCCTTGTTCAACCTTCGCGATAGGAGAAGACGGATCACAGGACATGATCGAAAAATGGTATCGAAGCGTCGCGTCTGAATATTCCTGTTTAAGACGATACTTAACCAACTCAATCAACTCAGTCCCTTTGATTGCCTGGGCCGGATTTCTGGGGAGAATATCAGGCAGGATTTCTTTAAGTTGATCGCGAAGGTTCATGAGGTGAGTTGAATGATAAAATGGGGCAGTTGTTTAAAAATTGATGGGGTCATTGCGAAAAGCAGCATCTATTTTTAATATGCAGACAGCATTTTTGCGACTGGTCAAGCATTTGATTCAAAAAGTTGATAATTAATGTGTCCAAAATTTTAATTTTTGACAATTTTATAATTTCCATGAAGCCAAGTGAACGACGCAGCGAAATCCTCATTGAAAAGTGGGCACTGGCCCAAACCCGAAAATGGTCGAATTCCTGACAATTCCCGGGGTGGATATCGAGTTCCTGAAACGATTCTTTTCAGATCGCAGGGAACTCACTCAACAGATGCCGGTAACTTTCGGAACTCGACATTTCGATACTGAGCACGAGTCATGAAACTGGCAATTCCGATGGGAACACTCAGCTCAATATCACCGGGTAGAAGACTGATTTTGCGGTCAGCCAGATCGAGATCAACTTTCTGATCCTCGTCGATCCATGCCTCCAGCTTATCGTCAGTTACGCGGACTTTGATCTTGAACCACTTGTCTTTTTCGAAACCTTCGATGTTCATGGTTTCGTTTTCTGAAGCGTTCAGATCATCGACCGAGGAAATTCCGACGATACCACCGCCCCATCCGCCGATCACAAAAGTGGCGTGGCTTTCTTTTACAGGAAACGTTAGCGCGCAAAAGAAATCCGTACCGTCGAGCTTCATTGCATCCAGAGTGATTTCGTAGTTGCTGGTCGCCGGAACCTCTCCGCCCCAGTGAACACCAGTCATGATTGCTCCAAAGCCGAATTCAAGGCCTCCGGTTTCATTGACGAAAACGTCACCTTCTCCACCAAACTGCGTTTTTTGCCATTCCCCCAGATCTTTCCCGTTGTAGAGGACGGACAAATTGGGATCAGCAGGTGCCGCGGGTTTTGCCCCTTTACCTTTTTCTCCTCCGCCTTTGCGGGTTTTCTTTTTGCCATCACCGGCAGAAGGATCGGTTCCACTGGCAGCAGCATCCGATGTTGTGCCATCCGTTCCCGCAGTCGCCGGTTCCAAAGCAATGGAAGTCCTGACCAACTCGGTATTGCCTTCCGCATTCTCTTCGAGTGACCAAACAAAAACTCCCGGCTTGCTGTAAATAGCAAAGTGCATCGCGATTCCCACCGCGATGAAGACCAGGAGAAAGAAGAAGATTCCGCTAATAATTTTCACGTCTCACTGTTTCCAAGATCGCACTCGACTGCAAGCAATTTCAACCCCGTGATTCTCAGGAGAAAGAAACGTCTTATAAAACCAACCGGGGAAAGTCCGCTGTTTTTGACTTTCATTATCTCCCGGCAAATGCGTTATTCAGCCAACCGCATTGAAACTCGATCACGACCACAAACATGAGTGAAACCAATCAAGAAAGTCAGGCTTCCCTTGAGGATGCCAAAGCCGACGCAGTTCGCGCCGCCGAAGAATTACGTGAAGCCGCAGCACAAAAGGCTACGGAACTAAAAGATGCGGCGCTTCAAAAAGGACAGGAAATCAGGGACGCAGCGACTGAAAAAGCCGACCACCTGAAGGATATCGCCCGTGACGGACTCGGAGTCACTTCTGAAAAAATGGAAGACCTGAAGAGCGAAGGCGAAGCTTACGTCCGGGCAAATCCGGCAAAATCTGTTCTGATTGCACTCGGCCTCGGGTTCATCATTGGAAGAATCATCCGATAGTCATTTCCCGGTGAGTCTTTTTCACCGGGCCATGCTAATTTATGTCAGACGGTCAGACATCTCCGGAAAAAGAGAGCACCGGCTCCCCTTCCAAACTAAGCCAACTGGCGGCGGGGACCCTGAGCTCTGCCCTCGAATATTTCCAGGTCCGCTTCTCACTTCTCGGACTCGAAGCCAGAGAAGCCCGCAAAAGCCTGATTGCCGGAACGCTTCTCTTTTTCGTAGGAGCATTTTTTTTGCTTCTTTGCTGGATGGGATGCTGTGTTGCCCTCATTGCCAAAGTGGCTGCCGCATCAACCCGCTTCGAATGGACTGACGTGACTCTCATCGTAGCCGGTGTGCACGCGCTGGTGGGCTTCATCCTGTTCCTGATCGGTCGGCGACTCTTTTCGACAAAGCATTTCCGGGACAGCCTGAACGAGCTTGAAAATGATCGGGAATGGTTGAATCGCTTCAGCAAACGGCCCCCACAGGATTGAACATGCGCAGCCCGACAAAATCGCGTGCCGAGCTGAAGGCGGAGTTGAAGCGAATTCGCAGTGACGTCTCTGTTGATGTCGAGTCCCTCGGTGGGCGACTGAACATGACACAGCGAGTGCAAAACTCGCTCAAAGAGCACCAGACCAAATGGATCATCGGTGGAGTCGCCCTCGGGCTTAGCCTTGCCATACTCTCGGGCAATCGCAAAAAATCACGTAAATCCGACTCATCAGGCGGGAGAATCGTAAGAACGCTTTTTTTAGGCTTGCTTGGATCGGCAACAAAACAAATAATCCGGGAGTCAGCACCCAGTTTAATAAAGATGGCCCGGTCAGGGCTGGAACAATGGACGGGCAGCCTGACAGAACAATTTAGCAATTCAGAAGAACCTCCTATTTCTCCAACTGAAAATTTTCGAGAAGATTAATCACTCACCATGTCAGATACAGTAGCAGCCCTCGAACACGTAGACGAATACCTGAAGCTTGCTCAGGAGTATGACGTTTCCGACGTACACCTCGCTCCCACTTGCAAACCGAAATGGAGGCGATTCGGACTTCTTCAACCCATTTGGGAAAATGCAGAGGAATTGAGTCCGGAAGGAACCGAAACCCTTGCCAGAAATTATCTACCCGAAGCGGAGCTCAGGCGCCTGGAGGAAAAAGGTGATGTCGATTTTGCCTACGACCCCGGCTTTGGCCGTTTTCGTGCTTCTGTCGTGAATACCCGCCTCGGCTGGGAGATGGTCTTCCGGGTCATCAGCACCGATCTCCGCAGCATGGATGATCTCGGCCTCCCTGAGGCGATCAAACCGCTGCTCCAGTACCACAACGGGCTTGTCCTCGTGACCGGTGCGGTTGGTTCCGGTAAATCTACAACTCTGGCTGCCCTGATTAATCAAATCAACAAAGACCGCTCGGATCACATTATTACTCTCGAAGATCCGATTGAGTATGTGATTGAATCCGAGGGGTGCCACGTGAATCAGCGTGAAGTTCATACCCACACCGAAAGTTTCTCCCATGCCCTGCGGGCAGCTCTTCGTGAAGATCCCGATGTAATCATGGTCGGGGAAATGCGAGATCTGGAAACGATCTCGCTGGCGATTACCGCCGCAGAAACGGGGCACCTCGTTTTGGCCACCCTTCACACAGGTAGCGCCGCCCGGACTCTGGATCGGATTCTCGATGTGTTCCCTACCGAGCAACGCGAGCAGATTCGGATCATGGTCGGTGAATCGCTCCGAGGCGTTATTTCCCAACAGCTGGTTCCGCGTAAAGACGGAACGGGGCGGGAACTGGCTTTGGAGCTTCTCGTCAATACCCCCGCGGTTTCGGCCATCATTCGTGACGGGAAAACCTTCATGCTTCCAGGCGTGATGCAAACCGGTAAGAAAATCGGAATGATCATGATGGACGACGCCCTTGCTGAACTTTACCACGAAGGCCTCATCACAAGCGAAGAGGCTCTCGGTCGTGCGCTCGATCCAGGAACGCTTCGCACCGGCCTCGGACTTTGATCCGGCTCAATTCTTAATCCCAAACCTTTTTGTTATCTCATGGCAGTTATTGACCAATATTTTCAACACCTCGTAAGTTCCGGCGGTTCTGACCTTCACCTCAGTGAAGGGCAGCCACCAAAAGTTCGCGCTCACGGCGCAGTCTCCGCTATTGCGGAAGGAATCCTTGAGCATTCAACGCTCGATCACATGCTCCGGGAAATTTGTGATGAAAAGGCCTATGAGCGTTTCCTTGAAAAAGGCGATCTCGACTTTGCCTACGAAATGGATGAGGAGTCACGCTTTCGTTGCAACTACTTCAAGCAAAAGAACGGTCTCGGGGCAGTCTTTCGTCTTATTCCGACCAACATCAAGACGATCGCGGAACTGAACCTTCCACCGACGATTGAAACATTCGGTGATTTGCGAAGCGGTTTAGTACTGGTGACCGGTCCGACCGGTTCCGGTAAATCCACGACCCTTGCGGGGCTGATGGATTATATCAACCGCACCTACGCGCGACACATTATCACAGTTGAAGAGCCGATTGAGTTCGTTCACGAACATAAGAAATCAACGATTAGTCAGCGCGAGGTCCCCATTCACTGTCCATCTTTCGCTGACGGGCTTCGCGCCTCTCTCCGGGAAGATGCCGATATCGTTCTGGTGGGGGAGATGCGGGATTTGGAAACCATTTCACTCGCACTGACCGCTGCAGAGACAGGTCTGCTCGTGTTCGGAACCCTTCACACTAACAATGCGCGTAAAACCGTTGACCGTCTTGTCGACGTTTTCCCGTCTGATCAGCAGTCTCAGGTTCGAACGATGCTGGCGGGCTCACTTCGCGGTGTGGTCGCTCAGCTTTTGTTAAAGCGTGATGACCAGCCGGGCCGAATTGCTGTGAATGAGATTCTTGTTTCCACTCCTGCTGTTGCTTCGGTGATTCGGGAAGGTTCCACCCAGAAGCTTTACGATATCATTACCGGTGGTAGAGAGTACGGAATGCAGTTCATGGATGATGCCATCTGGGAGCAGCTCGTTGGTGGCAAAGTGTCTCCTCTGGAGGCCTACATGAAAGCGATCGATAAATCACGATTCCGCGCAGCCCTTCCTCCGGAGTACGAGGAACTCGGGCACTCGGCCGGCGGAACTCAGGAAGACTGATTTCGAGTTTCTCAGCCAAACCTGCTTTTATCCCCGGTATCTGCTCTCAGGAGTCGATGCCGGGGATTTTTTATGATCATTTCCCCCGCTTCCCGAGCAAATAACGCATCAGGTCCCACAATCCGGAGTACTTGAAGTTCGAATCAGCATAGTGATGCAGAACGTAAAACGCGAAATAGTAGAACCGACAGGCTGCCCAGACTGCGATCAGCAGAAGCACTACCGTGACCCAGTCGGGGGAGAAGCAGATAAGAAGACCACCTGAAAAAAGGCTTAGGAGAAGGAAAAGAACTCCTTTCAGTTTGAGGAGCTTAGGATTCTTGATGTCCATTCGCTTTTGAACTTCTCCACCTCCAGTATCCCGCCATCAAACTCCCGATAATGCAGTGATAGACAGCGCTGATAGCACAGGGGACAGGAGCGATCGTCCCCGGAAAGTGCTTCTTCGCCAAAACGGTCCCAAGTCCGGAATTCTGCATTCCCACCTCAATAGAAATAGTTCGCGCAGCATCTTCGGGAAGTCGGAAGATTCGAGCCATCCCGTACCCCAGGGCAAAGGCAGACAGATGAAGCAATCCCGGAGCAGCCAGAAGCCTCCAGCCTGAAGTCAGAATAGTTTCATTATTCTGGCCGATTACGGAAGCGACAATCAATACGATCGCAAGCACCGACACAAACGGTGACACTGGAGTGAGACCTTTGACCATTCTCGGGAAAAACCGATTGAGCAAGACCCCGGCGACCACGGGAATCAGCACGACCTGGACCGTGCTTTTGAATAATCCGTATGCGTCAACATCAACGATCGTGCCAACCAACAACTTGGTAAGAAGAGGCGTCAGAAGTATCGCTGCAAAAGTCGAACAGATCGTCATCAAGACCGAAAGTGCTACATTCGCTTTCGCCAGAAACGCCACCACATTGGAAGCCGTCCCGCCAGGACAACACGCCACAAGAATCAAACCGACAGTCAAATGAGGACTGATTTCTGAAAGTCCCAGTAGGTGAGCGATTCCCCACCCCAAAAGCGGCATAATCGTGAACTGACAAATCACGCCAATCACGGCTGCCTGCGGAAGCTTCAAGACCTGCCTGAAATCATCAAAGGTCAGGGTCATTCCCATCCCCAGCATGATGATACCGAGACCGATCACGATCCATTTCCCCCGAAACCAGGTAAACACTTCGGGATAAAAAAGCGCCAGGCCACTGCAGATAAGAATCCACAGGGGGAAAAGGGTCGTCAGGATTCCGAAGATGCGCGCCATGAGCCGCCATACAAATCATTTTCAATGATTTGCACAAGACTAAAGAGTGCGCACTTGCTTCTCGATTTCGGAGTTCTCTGAGGAATTCCCGGGAAAACTGAAGCGGAATTGGATGCTTCTAAGCTCAGAAGCTCACATTCAAGCTGACACCACCGTGAAGGAGATCACCTTGAGGAAAGAAAACACCCCACTGCTGAACTCCTTGATATCCTATATAAGGAGTAATCGTTGTGCGACAGTTCAACTCAAAGGGAATGGATGCGTTCAGGTAGTAGTGACTCCAGTCATCTGTCCCGGCTACATTAAAAAAGTAACCGTCATGATATCCCACTCCACCGCTCATAATAAGTGTGGCTTGTTCGCAAAGAGAAATTTCTTTTTCCAAACCGGCCCGATGAACCCATCCGTCACCTCCACCAGCGTTGAAGAAACTGTTGCGTGAGTTAATCCCAAGCGTGGAGCCCGCTACGAAATCGACGAATCCCAAACTCTTACGAACATCGACTCCCACATCTCCGTAACTCCCGTTCATCGCTTGAGCATTAGAGAAATTCAGGAAGCGATGAGTATAACTCAAGGCTACTGCAAATCCGGCAAACTCCCCAACTGCTGCCCGCAGGTAGAGATCAGTCTCATCAATTGGACCAATTCCCCCGTAAGGAAACGTATTCCGAATTCCACTGACGTGTGAGACACCAAAAGTGATTGGCAGAAAACTGTCGAATTGATAATTTACATCAGTCCAGACAGAATCACCATTCACTCGAAGTCCGTGTAAAATGTAATCCGTCTTGTAACCCGCACTAATATTTGCCCCGTAATCAATACAGTCCTCGACAATAGGGGCTTTAGCATGAATCGGAGCTTTGGCTTGAATCGGAGCTTTTCCACCGCTGTAGTAATCACCTGCGTTAAGTGAAACAGCGGACGCAACAGCGAGCAAAGTAGTGATTAATAATTTCATATCTAAAGTCTAAATCGGAGATATTTTTTATAAATTAACGGGAAATTCGAATTTCGCGAAGGAAATTACAATTCTTTAGTCTGCTAAAAGAGGGATGTTGGCTTCCGGGAACCGGATTTCTTCGTCACTGGCAGGATAAGCGTGGATTTAATGACTCCCGTATCTGCAGATCTCCCGTAACTTGCCGAAACACGATTGGTTGATACCCAGCGTTTGCTCTTGCTGCGGCTTGAAAGGGAAGCCTTCACTTTCGCTTTATCACCGCTTCCCATGGTAAGGCTCAACCCTCTGAAAATCGCCGCAGTTACATTACGTCCATTCAAGGTGTATCTGATAGTATCCCGCCCCCTCGCTCTTGTCCCCTTCAAAGAGATAACTCCCGGGTAAGCACCATCATTTTCAACCGTAGCAAAGAAATCCACTTTGAGACGCCTCACACGCTTGGAGAAACTCACCCGCTGTCCAGATCCCGAGCGGCTGTAAACATTGTTACCACGAAGCCGGGATCTCGTTTCGCCTACCGCTACATCCGCTTTGGCAAGTATGCCGGCCTGGGAAAGCCCTTGAATCGGAAGTGCAGAAGCATCTGCTTTACCCCTTGCGGTTACAACCGGTTCCTCAAGCAAAGTAAGGGTACCATTTGTGTCGATAGAGTTGAGAATATTCCCGATGTCGTAGAGATTCTCTTGCGTGAAATGAAAGGTTCCCTGACCGACAAATACGAACGAATTAGGATTCATCTGCATAAAATCCCCATTGACTGGAATCATCGTGACGGCTCCACCACGGGTCACTTTTGCAAAATGTATTCCATAATCGCCGGAATCATCAATACCGAGTTCCTCATTGTAGAATAGAACGTAGAAGCAACCATCCTCCGGATTGTATTCGATGTGATGATTGTATCCCATAGGAAGGTCAATCGAGACAGGGTTCTTTACCTCGCCATTTGCCAAATCAATTTCCACGAGAAACTGACCATCACCTCGCGAAAACCCGTAGAGTTTTCCCTTTTCATCAAAAGCAATCGATTCGGGATAACCGTAGTCGCTATCTTCACCAATGGAAAACTCCACATCGAGTTCCGTTACTTCATTGGCTTCAGGACCGCTACGGTCGATTTTATACAGACCGATTCCGGGGCCTTCCTCTGGTCCGAATAGAGGCGTGAATATAGGTCTTCTCAACCCTTCATCACCAAGGAATGTTAGAGCAAAAATATCACCCGTCACTGGACTGGTGGCGAGACCGCTGAACCCTGCAGGAAACCCTCCGATCGAAGTCGCTATCGGCTCATTTGAACTGGCAATAGCGGATTTAGTGAATTCTTCGATGTGACCGTAATTCAAAGCAACGACATTGTTCTCGTCTGCAGTCAGCGCCAATCCTCGAATATTCCCTGTAGAATTGTTGGTCAGCCTCGAAGAACTGAATTGATAGGTAGAAGTCGGGGGAGCTATTGGCTGCGCCCCGTCATCAGCAGCGTTGTTGTTGTAGATGGCAACGGAATAGAAATCATAAGTGGATTTTTTGTCGAAAACGAGAAACTCACTGTTTCCCAGACTTACCACCCCGGTAAACCCTCCGGGGACCTCACCCGTATTTTCGAAGGGAACACTTTCTTTCGTCTCTCCAACGACATCGATCAGCTCAACGAAAGGCGAACTGAATGAACCGCCACCTTCTGTATAGAAATAAACCAATCGATTCAGAACGGCATCGTAAGCCAGTCCATGCCCATCTCCACTGTTCCGGCCACCGAGTTCGACGGCATGGTCTGTGACTTCCCCGGTCGAGAGGTCAACGGAAACGAGGAAATATCCACTCAACAACTCGGGAGGACCATCCAGATACATAGGTTGACGCTTAATGATCGCATACAAGGTTTCCCCCACAAATTCAATCGCCGGAACTTTGACACCAAACGGGCCGCTCGCAGGATCGAATACCTGCACAACTTTTGTCGCAATTCCGTCGGCTTCATTCAAGGTGACGATTTCACCGGAATCCTGAACTGCATAAAGAGTTCCTGCAGAATTTCTAGCCATGTCCGTAAAACTCCCGATCCTGCGTTTTGTGAAATACTGCAGGTTGGAAGACTCCCGGGTCTCTGTATCCAGATCGGCGACTTGAGTAGGAGGTGAATCACCTCCACCTTTTCTTTTCACTCTTCGTGACGACTCATCACTGGTCGAAATAAGTCTTTCCGCTACAGCGGTTTGAAGAAAAAGTGAGGCGGTGAGCAAGCTCGCCAGAAAAACATAGGTTCTCCGGCTGGAAAAAATCATCATGGTGTATAAAACGGTTCTTGAAATCTCGGAATAGGATCGTCTTGATTCTCCTTAAGTGCAACTATTTCCACAATATTCATAATAAACAAGCCTTTGTATTTCTCGATTGAGGGAAATTGGCCAATGAAAATCGAAGTGTTGCAGCTGATATTTGCAATCATTGATACAAGGTTCTTAGCGTGAAGTATATAAAATCCTCCTGAAATTTGGTTAGTGAAGTGAATTTTCGAGCCTTATTTGCAAATCGCCAAAGGCAGTGAGTTCCGCCTTGCGAAGCGGCTGACTGCCCCTACCTTCACGCCGTTTCAAAAACACGACCAAACAAATTATGGCAATCCGAAAAGTTCTTGTCGCTGATCCTATTTCCGACCGCGGGATTGAAATTTTATCCCAGGCCGAAGGCATCGAAGTAGATTTCCGCCCGGAAATCGGTGGAATGGAGGACAAAGATGAGCAGGAAAAGCTTCTTGCCAGCCTCATTTCAGACTATTCAGGGCTCATCGTTCGGTCTGGCGCCAAAGCCCGAGCTTCGGTCATCGAAGCTGGGGCGGGAACTTTGAAGGCAATTGGTAGAGCCGGCGTTGGTGTCGACAACATCGATATTCCTGTGGCGACAAAGAATGGTGTTGTGGTGATGAACACACCAACAGGAAACACAATTTCCACTGCAGAACACGCCTTTACCCTGATGATGTCGCTCGCACGTCACATTCCTCAGGGGCATCAGTCCGTCGTTGACGGACGCTTCAAGGAAGGCCGGAAAGCCTACAAAGGGGTCGAACTTTACAACAAGACCCTCGCCATTCTTGGAATGGGCCGAATTGGTGGAGAGTTTGCACGCCGGGCCATGGGATTCGGAATGCGAGTCGTCGCCTACGATCCTTATCTTGCAGCCAGCAAAGCCAAGGCGATGCGTGTCGAACTTTGCGAAACGGTCGATGAAGCCGTCGTTCAGGCTGATTTCATTACCCTGCACATGCCGAAGACGCCTGAAACCACGCACCTGATCAATGCCGATCGGATTGCAAAAATGAAAGCCGGCGTTCGGATCGTTAACTGTGCCCGTGGTGGGCTGATTGATGAAGCTGCTCTTCTCGCGGGAATCAAAGAAGGCAAAGTCGCCGGAGCCGCCCTCGATGTTTTCGAAGACGAACCTCCATCAGCAGATTACGAACTGCTCAGCCGGGAAGAGATGGTCTTTACTCCACACCTCGGAGCTTCCACGGAGGAAGCCCAGGAAAATGTCGGAATTCAAATTGCCGAAGCAATCCGTGACCGCCTCCAGAATGGAACTGTCATCAACGCGGTTAATATGCCGAATTTGAGCGAGGACACGCTTTCCCAGATTGGTCCTTACCTCGAGCTTTCCGAAGTCCTCGGAAAACTTGCTTCGCAGCTGGCTCCAAATCAGCCCGATCTGTTCCGTATCGATTATCGGGGAAAAGTGGGTGATATCGACACAACACTTGTAAGCCGTTCAGCTCTCAAGGGTTTCCTCGAAGTGGGTGCGGCCTCCGGTTCCGCCAATTACCTGAATGCTCCCGCCCTTGCCGAAGATCGCGGAATTCGCGTAACAGAATCGCGGCCGGCAGATACATCGGAATTCACAGATTTGATTGAGGTCACCGTTGGAAACGAAAAGGAATCCACCACCGTTGCTGGAACATTTTTCGGAAATCAGCCCCGCCTTGTCAAAATCGATGACCGAAATTTGGAAGCGTCCCCTTCCGGTAACCTCCTGATTTTCGAAAACACCGATGAGCCGGGAGTGGTTGGCGCCATTGGCCAAATACTGGGAGAAAACGGAATCAATATCGCCAGCATGTCCCTGAGTAGGAACGAAGCTGGCGGCAATGCCTTGAGTGTAATCAACGTGGATTCCGAAATCACTGGAGATGCCCTTGAAAAAATCAATGCGATCCAGGGAGTTCAAAAAGCGAAGGCGGTCGTTCTTTAATCAAAGATCTCCCATATCTCGCTCCATCAGATCAGAGGCAAAGTCCGGCTTGGACATTGATTCTGATACCTGGTCATCACCTTTTTCAAAACCTCCCACCCGGCATGTCGCCCGGCGGTATGCGTCAGCGTTACAAAAATATTACACTTTTGGAATAGCGGAAACCGGAAACATCGAGTTTCCTAAAGGCATACAAACTGCTCGTATCCTTATGAAAAACCACCTTTTACCCACGGCCATCTTCGTTCTTTTCACAATCCAGAGTCTTACCGCCCGGGAATTCACCGCAACCGACGGTCGTAAGATTGAAGCGGAAGTCGTAGCGATTCGCGATGGCTCCGTAGTAATCAAGAGAGGAACCAAGCAATACACGCTACCTCAGGAGAAATTCTCAGCCGCCGATCAGGAATTCTTCAAAGAATGGAAGAAGAACGAACAAAAGAACAAGATTCCGAAACTGGATATTGATATCGCCACTGGAAAATCCGACCGGAATGACAAGAGCGATGGCTTCGATGACCGGAAAGGTTCATTTGAATTCACCATTAAGGTTACGAACGAGGAAATCGGATACAATCTGGAAAATGCGAGTGCGACACTGGCTGTTCTCGGCGAAGACTGCGAGGATCGGAAAAAATTCTGCATCATGCAGAAATCAAATTTCACAGTGAACGCCGCCGAGGGAGAAACCTCCCAATGGAAAGGAAAGGCCTTTAACTACCTCTTCGACAATCGTCCGCCAGCCTACTGGGGAAGCGAATACTGTGGCTATGCGCTACAAATAAAGAATGCCAGCGGTAAGGTCATATTCTCGAAATCAATGCCTGCCAAATTCGAGGGGCACACCGATAAAATCCTTTCTCTAGGCGTCGAATCGGCCTTCGATAGTAAATTGAAGGGACGTGGAAGCGCAGATATCCGCACGAAATAATTCGAAAGTTCCCTCTTTCCATCCCCGGACGGAGGATCCTTCCTCTTACTTCCCCTCCGTATCGTGAGGTGAAGTATCAAATTCGTTAGTAGCAAGGTGACAGTCCTCTACATTGCAGTTCAGTGACGGGATCTCAGTTAGCGAAGGATTTTCGTCAATTACTCGATCGAAATCCTCTGCGTTAATATGCGCACCGGTTTCAGCTGGCTCGATTTCTGTAGACATTTCTATTTCCCTTTCGGATTCCGCCCCTTTGAAGAATGCCCGGACTGGATGGCATTCTATTTGGTCGATCATTTGCCGGGATTTCTTACAATCATCAGGGAACGCCGACATTGCCGAACAGTCTAGTACGACAGATATCACCGTATTTTCACGGTTAATTCACGCCCATTTCCTTCTGCTTTCACATTGCAGGGAAAGATTGTTGTCGACTCAGAAACGGGTCTTCAACTTTTATGAATTTCCGGCTCCAGGCCATCAACCAACATTGGAAAATCCTCGCTACGGGTCGCCCGGGTGAGTTGTCGACTCTTGTTCTTGATCCTGCCTGCCGCCGCCCTGCTCTCTGGATCCTCACCATTTGCGCAGGAACCGCAATCTACGGTGCCAGCATCGGCGCCTGGCAGGGACCTCAAATGGCGATCTACGTAGGATTGAAACTGCCTCTCGTGGTATTTTTGACACTCACGGTAAACAGCCTTCTTAACGGACTCCTCGGACGCCTGCTCGGGAGTGGTCTCGGGTTCAAAGATACATTTTCCGCTCTCCTGGTTTCTTTTTCGATCTTCTCTCTGATCGTTGGGTCACTCTCACCGATCAGTCTCGGGATGGCGCTCGACACTCCCGGGCCCGATTCGCCTCAATCCGGTCAGGTTCACCGAAGCCTGATCCTGTTCCATATAGTCTTGATCTCCTTTGCAGGGATCACTGCCACCAGACAACTTTGGGGACTTTTGCGATCCGTATCATCGTCGGCTGCAGCCAGACGCACTCTTTTCGGATGGCTGGCCGGGAACCTCTTCGTCGGCGCTCAGATGGGTTTCCTCCTTCGCCCGATTTTTGGCCAACCGGGCCTCACTATTGAATTCCTCCGACCGGACATGTTCGAAGGAAATTTCTACGAATCAGTCTGGTGGGCTCTCAAACACATTTTCTAAACCCTGAAGAAAAACAAAACTATGAGTAAAAAAGACAATGCAGATAAAACCCCGCCTGAACTTCCCCATAAAAAGGACCCTTCTGTCGAAGATTCCCCGAAAGTGATTCTCAGCCTAAGCGGCCCGCCATCGATCGCAAAGATCATAGACTGCCTGTTAAAGTCACCCGACACCATTCTCGCTGAGCTGGAAAAGGGGAATCTCAAAACTGTTGGCGCACGACTCGCCGTGACAGCGATCCTTTGCCTCGCCATATTCGGTCTGATACTGGGGCTTTTTTCAGGAGGCGACCAAATGTGGTCAGCACCTGTCAAAGTGGTTGCAGGACTGATTCTCTCCGGCCTTATCACTCTGCCCAGCCTCTACATTTTCAGCTGCCTTAATGGACTGGAGGTTTCCCTGAAATCAGTAGCAGGGCTTTTACTCTCCTGCCTGACGTTGACAGGACTACTCCTTCTTGGCTTCGCTCCTGTTTCCTGGATTTTCTCTCAATCGACCCACTCAGACGGTTTCATGGGATTTCTCACCCTGGCTTTCTGGCTGATCGCCCTTGGCTTCGGTCTCACACTGATGTTCCGCACTGCGAAAGCAAAAGGAGCCGCTAAAATGAATCATCTGAAGATCTGGGCGTTCATCTTCGTGCTCGTCACTTTGCAAATGTCGACCTCACTGAGACCCATCATCGGGGAAAGCGAAGACACATTTCTTCCCACGGAGAAAAAGTTCTTTCTTCAACACTGGACCCAGAACTGGTTTGACCGGTATTGAACTCTGCAACTTTTCCGTCGGACACAAAAAAATCGCCTCTCCGTGAGGAGAGGCGATCCAAATCAAAAATGATTTAAAGTTGTTTGTCTAAACGGGTCTTTCCTTAGAAAGAAACGTTGAGACTGATTCCACCATGGAAGATGTCAGAACCTGCACCGGCGTTGCCGAGGCCGTCTGCGATCCAACCTT
>CAJXQE010000031.1 GCA_913058215.1 uncultured Verrucomicrobiales bacterium | reverse complement strand
CTACACTATCCTCTTCGTCGGCAGCGTCAGATGTGTATAAGAGACAGGTATACAACCCAGGATCCCATCGATGGACGAATGAAATTCACACTGCCGGTGTGAAGGGCGATCGACGCCTGAGGATGCGCCGAATTGGAGGTATGCATCCCGTTGAGCAGGCAGAGATCGTCGGCATGCTTTCCTAAATGAGGAAAAAGTTCGCTGATCTTCAGTCCGCTTTTCCCCTGAGCTTTGAAGGAAAACGGAGAAGCGAGGACTTTTCTTGCTCCTCCTTTTTTCCCGTCATTGCCTCCTGTGGTTTTTCCATTCGCGGCAGCAAGTTTCGGCTTCCAGTCGAAGGTATCCAAATGACTCGGGCCTCCCTGCATGAAGAGAAAGATGACCCGCTTCGCCTTTGGCGTGAAATGCGGATCCTTGGGTGCGAGTGGACTCTGGTAGGCTCCGGCAGCACGTGCAATTTCCGCATTCAATCCCGCAAAGGCAAGCAATCCGAATCCTGCCGCAGTGTGTTGCAGCATTCCGCGGCGTGTTAGTGGAGTGTAGGTATCGCTGCAGGTGTTCATGTTCTCTGGTCTAAAAATGATATCAGCGGATATAACGAAACTCGGCTGTTGAATAAAGCGCCTGCATGAAGGCCGGCCAGTTGTTGCCCTTACTCAAAAATTCTTTGGATCGACTCAATTCCGCTTCGGAAGGTTTTCGGCAAAGTGTGTAGGCGTAGGCATATCGAATCCGGGCATCTTTGTCGGGAAGGTTCATTCCCTGAACGCGTTCTGCGGCCTGGGTGGAGGCTTTGACTACAAAATTATTGTTCATCAGGAACAAGGCCTGCGGTGCGACTGTCGTCACATCACGCTGTCCATTCACCATCGAAGGTTCTGCAAAATCAAAGACGGTGAACATCCCGGAAATTTTGGATCGAAAGACGGGGAGGTAGATACTGCGAACTCCGTTCTGAAAGATCTTTTCGGTCTGGTCCAATGGTCCTCCTTTCCCGAGTTGAGCAGGTTTGCTTCCTTCAAAAGGAGAGCCAGTTGGGCGTTTTGTATCCAGTGTTCCACCGGCAGCGAGCAGGGAATCCCGAATCACTTCGGCCTCCATCCGGCGAAGGTTCATCCGCCAGAAAAGCCGATTACTTTCATCCACCTCACTGTTCGCTGTAATCTGATCGCTACTCATCCGATAACTGCGACTCAGCATCATTGTGCGAATCATTTTCTTAATCGACCAACCGTCAGTGACGAAACGAGTTGTCAGGTGGTCGAGAAGTTCCGGGTGCGTCGGCTTCTCCCCCGCAACGCCGAAATTGTCCACTGTCGGAACAATTCCACGACCGAACAGGTGGTCCCAGATCCGGTTCACCATGACCCTGCTCGTCAAAGGGTGCTCTGGACTTGCAAGCCATCGGGCCAGATCGAGCCGCCCACTCTCGCCTTCCGGAATTTCCGGAACTCCCTCAGCACAAAGAACAGCAGGAAATCCACGGCTGACCACATCGCCTTTGATATCGGGCTCTCCGCGAACCCGCAATGCGAGGTCGGCAGGCTTCCCCTCTTTCGCGCCCATCGCAAAGAGAGCTTCTGGATTCACTTCTCCGCTTCCCTTCTTTTTCTTTCCGCCCTTCTTTTTCGCGGGCGTGACCATTCCTTTTTGTAGCTGAGCAAGACGGGTTCGGGTTCGTTTTAACTGGGATTGAATTTCCTTTTTCTTCTTCGGCTTCAGGTCTGTGGCTTTGGATTGAGTATTTAGAAATCTCAGCCTTTTCTGCGCCACCTGGATTGCCGAGGTATCGAGAACGGGTTTCCGGGGTCCCCCGTCATTTTTCGCAGAACCCGGTGATGCTCCACTTTTCCCGAGCGAAGCCAGAAGGGTCGTCCGGGTGTAAGCTCCACCACCGCCTTTGTTTAACTGTCCGCTCAAAGTCTCCGTGCTCGAAAAAATCCCCGCAAGGGCATAGTAATCTTTCTGCGATACCGGATCGAACTTGTGATCATGACAACGGGCACAGCCTGTCGTCAGACCAAGCACAGAACGACCGAGGGTATCAACCTGATCATCGACGCGATCGAGCATGAACTGCTCTCGGTCCCGTTCGTTCAAATCCATCGAGCCAAGCGCGAGGTATCCAGTGGCGACCAGCATTTCATCGCGATGGACCGGATTTTTCGCCGGCATTAAATCACCCGCGATTTGTTCGCCGACAAACACATGATAGGGCTTGTCCCGGTTCAGGGAATCGATCACATAGTTCCGAAATCTCCAGGCATAGGGAAACGGGATATTTCGGGTCCGCCCCACAGAGTCGGCGTAGCGGGCAATGTCGAGCCAGTGTCGCCCCCAGCGTTCGCCGAAATTTTCTGACTGAAGCAGTCGGTCGACCACTTTGGCAAAAGCTTCGTCATCGCTGGCAGTATCTTTCACAAAGGCGTTCACTTCGGTAACGGTCGGAGGCAGCCCGATCAGATCGAGGGTAGCCCGGCGGATCAAAGTGTATCTGTCCGCATCCGGAGATGGATGGATACCTGCTTTCTCGATTCCAGCGAGAATGAATCGATCGAGACTATCCTTTCCCCAGGATGAATCTTTTACGGAAGGAAGCTCCGGGTTTCGAGGCACTTGAAACGCCCAGTGTTTTCTTCCTTCTTCAATGTCGATTTTGGGTTTGCTTGATTTTACTACTCCGCCGCCAATCCGGGGATCGGGAGCACCCATCGCGATCCATTTTTCCAGAACCTCAATCTCGGCATCCTCCAGTTTGTACTTCGGAGGCATCTGCATATCAGGATCCGAATGTTGAACCGTCTCCATGAGCAGGCTTCCGGTCGGATTTCCCGGATCAATGACGTCACCGGAATCGCCACCGGCACTCCAGCCTTCTTTGGTATCGAGAAGCAGCCCGCCTTTGATTTTTTCGGCCTTCTGCGAATGACAATCGTAACAGTGCTCTGACAACAGGGGCCTGACTTTGTTCTCAAAAAAGGCGACTTTTTGGGCATCAGGTTCTGCGATCGACAGAGTCAGCCCCAATCCGGATATCCATGCGATCACAAGGGAATGAGTCAAAACAAACGGTGGAGAACGGAAGGTCATAAGGAAGAAGGTTGGAGAATGACGAAAATCCGCCGGTTTGTCATGACATTTCCAACCCCTGATTAATCAATGAGTTGCGATGGAAAGACTACGCTCTACTCCGCTTCTTCCTCCACAGACAGAATCGTCTCGATCCATTCACTCAGTTTCTCATCAAAATCCGGCGGCATCGTGTGATCTTCCACTCCTTCGTATTCCTTGTGAATGACTTTTGCATCGAGGAATTCCAGATCCGTGACGTAGGAACTGGTCAGCGACACATTTCCGTAGTCCTCGTCCGCGCCTACGAGACAATAGTAGGTCTGCCATTCGTGCGCATCCTCTCCGAAGCCGGGAACATCGGTGTAGGAATTTTCCCCACCCGGTGACATTAGAATCGCCCCCGCAAATTCCCCGGGATAATTCGATGCAACGTCACCGGCAACTTTGGCTCCCTGGGAAAAGCCGAAGAGGACAACTCTCGGCCACTGCGGAATGATCTTGTCGGAATTCGCCTCGAAGACCGATCGAATGTAGTCCCGGTCGACCTTTGAACTTTCGGCCCATTCAAATCCACCTTCGTCACGGGCCGCTGTCGCGCTGATGCCGACAAAGGCCACACCAATTTTGTCAGCGCGGGCTTGATAGGCTTCCTCGAACAGAGTCAGGTCGCTCGGATTCCATCCATACCCATGGAGCCAAACAGCAACGGAAACCGGTTTCCCCGGATCGTGCCCTTTCGGAAGAATGACATGAAACTCTGCGTCTTCAGGCTCTACCAATTCCAACTTGGCTATCCGCTTCAGCTCCATCTTTTCCGCTTCGGATACAAAAAAGGTTCCCAGCAAAAGATAGAACGCCATCACCCCGATGCTAACGTATCCCATTACCGTGCCGGCAATCGCCATTCCCTTCCCGGAAATTTGCGGATAATTTTTCAAATGCGCCAGGGCGACGTGTCCGCAGATCAATGCAGGAATCCCAAACAAAGGCCCCATGCAGAACAGCACGATGGAAAGGATCCCGAGAATCATCGACGCAATCGCTGCACCACTCACAGGAGGGCGTAGCGTCGGGGGATAGGAAACAGAGTTACTCATTGGCTGGTAAAAAATATTGGGAAAGCTTGGAGTCGGCGGTTGCCCCTGGTCACGTTTTCATTCACCTTCATGGCCAGGGCTGAATCACACACCACATGATAGGCAAAATTTACGACTGGATCAACAAAGACAGCGAAGGAGCGGTATGCAAAGACATCACCGATGAAGCCTGTGGCGTAGTGCCCGAAAATTTCGGGCGGCTCTTTCTGACAATGGTCCTCACAAAAACGGGGGACGCCCTCAGCAAGCCCGGTCTGATTCTTACCTGGTTGCTATCGGCGCTCGGGGCCAACTCATTTTTTATCGGGCTGCTGGTTCCGATTCGGGAAGCGGGATCGCTGCTTCCACAAATGATTGTCGGCGGCGCGATTCGCAAGCACACCATCCGAAAAGGATTCTGGCTGGTCGGAGGAATCCTCCAGGGACTGGCCGTGATCGGAATGGCGATCAGCGCTCTGCTTTTCAAAGGAACCACCGCCGGATGGATCATTGTTTCGCTTCTCGCCATCTTCAGCCTGTCTCGTGGAATCTGCTCCATTGCCTCAAAAGATCTCGTCGGTAAAACGATTCCAAAAACACGACGGGGACGACTCAGCGGTCTGGCCTCATCCGTTTCAGGTTGGATCGCGGTTGGCGTCGGTCTTTTCTTTGCTTTCAATCGCGCTGAGAATTTTCCCCTATCCTTGTTTGCGATCCTTCTCTTTGCCGCCGGCGCCACCTGGCTGATCGCTTCAGGAATCATGGCCACACTGGATGAAAAACCGGGGCCGGCATCCGGTGAGGGAAATGCCTTTCAAAAGGCGTGGAAAAGCTTTCGTTACTTGCGGGAGGACCGTCAGTTTCGACGATTCTGCATCGCCCGGGCCCTTCTCGCCAGCACTGTGCTTTCGATGCCCTTTTACGTTGTGATCGCTCGTGAAGCGACCGGCGGGAAAATTGCCAGCCTCGGAATCCTGATGGTGGCAGGGAGTATTGCCACAGCCGTGAGTGGTTTTGCCTGGGGAAAAATCGCGGACAAAAGCAGCCGACTTACTTTGGGAATCGCGGGACTTTCTGCCGGGCTCGTTGGATGTCTGACAGCCTGGCTGGCGACTCTCAAATTCAATGCCGACATTTCGATCTGGATCTTCGGAGCTCTCTTTTTTCTAATCGGACTGGCCCACACCGGAATCCGGGTCGGAAGGAAAACTTACCTCGTCGACATGGCCACAGCCGAAAACCGCGCCGCGCTTGTTGCCCTGAGCAACACCTTGATGGGAATCGTGCTCTTGTTGAGTGGCTCCTTCGGATTACTCGCAAACGCACTGGGAAATGAAATGATCATCCTGGTTTTCGCGATTCTTGGAATCATCGGTTCGCTAATGGCCTTTACTTTGCCTGACGTACAGGAGGGGTGATTCCCGCTCTATCTCATTTCTGGTTTCCCGTTTCTCAAACGAACGCAAGTTTGGTAATGAAACCCAATTGTGTAATGGCTTCCCAATCCTTACGAATAGAGTCATAATCAGAGCGTCATGCGTCCACCTATTTGTGCCATCTGCGACCGGGATCAGCGGGATCATCCGGATCTTGAATTTGACCTCGTCACTTTTCGCGAAGTGGAGAAACTGGATCACCCCGGGCATCCCGATGGTATGGAGTGGTTTTGTCAGGATCATGCAGAGGAAGCGAAAAAACGGGTCCATCTGCTTTGCGACGAAGCTCTGCGACAAATTCGGAAATTGGAAGATGAAGGCGGGTTTCGGCGTATCTGGAGAAAACTGACCGGGAGCTGATTGGTCCCCTCCTCGCGAACAGGGATTCATACGGCTTTCGCGCCAGCGGCAACTTCCCCCGGTTTCCTTGAAAGGCCTGCCCGATCAGGAATGGGAGGAATTAGCGCCCACGCGTAGACGAATTTCTGGACCTCGCTCTCAGGATCCGTCAGGGTCACACCATGCAATCCGATCCAACGCCCTCAGCTTTAGCTCGAAGAGACTTTATCAAAAAGAGTGCAGTCGCCTCCTCGACCCTGGCCCTCGCCTCACAGGGGATGGTCAACGCCGCGAACGGATCCGAAAATTTAAAACTCGGACTCGTCGGGTGCGGAGGTCGCGGAGCGGGTGCTGCCAATCAGGCAATGTTCGCCGATGATAAAGTGACCCTCCACGCGATGTGTGATGTGAACCGGGAAACTTTAGGAAAAGCGCGCGAGATCCTAATCAAACAAAAGCCGGATCAGGTGGCGGTCGATGATGAACGAATGCTCTCCGGATTTGAAGATTACAAACGGGTCATCAGCGAATGCGACGTTGTCATTCTCGCAACATCCCCCGGGTTTCGTCCGCAGCATTTTGAAGAAGCCGTTGCCCAGGGGAAACACGTTTTTATGGAAAAGCCGGTCGCTTCGGATGTGGACGGCATCAAACGAGTGATCGCTGCCGGCAAAGCAGCTAAAGAGAAGAACCTCAAAGTCGGGGTCGGCTTGCAACGTCGTCATCAACCCGGCTATCAGGAGTGGATTCAAAGAATTCAAGACGGTGCTATCGGCGATGTTCTGACGATGCGCGCGTTATGGAACGGATCTTCCCGCCCCGGTAAAGCCCGCATCCCCGGTGAGAGCGAACTCGAGTACCAGATCCGGAATTGGTATTACTTCACCTGGTTGTCTGGCGATCACAATGTCGAGCAGCACGTCCACAATCTGGATGTCGCCAACTGGATCAAAGGTGAAGAGCACCCTGTCGTCGCCCGGGGAATGGGCGGTCGGGAAGTGCGGAACAAAATCGAGAACGGCCAGATCTACGATCATCATTTCATCGAATACGAATACGCCGACGGCACCTTGCTCTACAGCCAGGCAAGACAGATTCCAAATTGCGTCCGGGACATCAGCGAGTCGGCCATCGGAACCCTGGGACGGGCGAATCTACAACAGCGTGAGTTTACGATCTCCGGTCCGAACGCAGAAGTGAAGCGCTTCCGTAAGAATGAAGACGGGCACCAGTTGGAGCACTATCCCTTTTTCAAGGCGATCCGCGAAAACCTCGATCACAACGAAGCCGAGCGCGGGGCGAATGCGACGATGACCGCAATCTTCGGGCGCATGTCGAACTACTCCGGCCAACCCGTCACCTGGGACGATGCGATGGCCTCCGGCCAGAAACTGGTTCCTGACGATCTCGTCGATTTTTCCTCTCCAGCTCCCTTGCAACCGGATGCTGAAGGGTGGTATCCAGTTGCCGTGCCGGGCGTGACGGATCCGTTTAAGGTTTGGTATTGAGTAATCGATTCAAGAGAACCGGAGCAAAGCGAAGTCAATGGAGTGATCGATTTGACCGTGTCCTGTAAACTTGATCAATCCTCTCTTCGAACACTCACTGAGCCATCAGCAAGAACTTGTAGTCCGTGTTGTACGTCCGCACATACAACACACCGTCACCCATCGCGATTCGCTCAGGACCGGATTTCACTTTCGTTGTCGAAACGACTTTGCCGGTGTGGCGGTCGAGGACAAACATGAAATCGTCTTCCGCGGTGAAGCCGTAGCCGCAGATGATTGCGTCTTCGGAAATCACAAAGCTGTGGGAATTGCAGACAAGAGGTCGGCTGCGCCAAAGAAGCTTGCCTGAGGCGAGATCGATCGCGGTGATGTATCCGTTCATTCCACCAGACGACTTGGCATAGGTCATGTGAAAGTGGGAAACGTAGAGAATCCCATCCCGAATCGCGGCGAAAGAAGCTGCCTGATTCACAAAACCCTCATCGCCTTGAATGACTTTGGGCGCGGTCGTGTAAGCGCTGAAGTCCAGCTCAGCCCGCTGTTGTTTGAACTCCGGGTCCCAAATCGTCAGGATTGTTCCTTCGGAAAAATTCCTCCCGTAAATAATATACCCACCTTCATGATCCTGCATCGCCCGGGTAACAATGAGACCATCAAGCTTTGGTGGAACATTCGCTGGTAGATTTCCCGCAATTTGGCGAAACATATTCGGAACTTCCAGAGTCGGCGGCAAATAATCAGCACCTTCCCAGGGAATATCCCCTACGCCATTGTCCTTGGCCGAGACCTGATCCAGCTTCACAAAATTCCGTTTCACGCCCGCACCATCGGAGGCCAGCGTTTCGGCAAAAGGAGGAGCCTGCATCACGATTCGTTCGACAGCAGCACGCGGAGCCGTCACGGGCTTAGCCACAACCGCCGCCATTTTTCCGGGTGCCGGGGGAGCAGCTGTTGTGTTTGCCACTTTTGGCGCAGCCGGATTAAAGACGAAAGTCCCATAAAATTTGCTGTTCGACCATGGCTCCTGACGTTGCTCAGTGGCCTGAGCCACTTTTGCTCCGACGTTTTTAAATACCCGCTCCAGTTCCTGACCGGGCTTGATCAATTCCTCCGCCAGCGCTGCGCTGAAAGGACTGTTATTTCCATCCCCGTCCTCCGCTGTTTTTCCGGGAGTCGTTGAAAAGGCGATAAACATTCCCTGCGGCATGTCCGCCGGCATGGAGAGTCCGCCGGCACCGTTGGCAGAACGGGCTCCTCGCCACGAACGGGAATAAGGATCATCACGGCAGCAATCGAGCACCAGAATATTCAACGAAGTTTTTGCCTGCTCAAGGCCCCGGAGAATGGAATTCATGGAAACGGTTTCGTCGGGCACTTCGTATTCCTCGGCCATGTCAGCATCGACCGGGATGAGGTAATTCTGCCCTTTCACCTCCACCCCGTGCCCCGCGAAAAAGATCAGGGCGATACCGTCTTCCGGAAGAGATCGGACGAATTCCCGAACCGCAGCCTTCATTGCTTTTAAATTTGCGTCGGTGGCCAGAGTAATTTCAAAACCGGCCTTTTTCAGACTTTGCGCCATTACATTGGCGTCGTTGGTCGGATTGATCAGTTTGCGTGCATTTTGATAGTCATTGTTTCCAATGACCAGCGCATGCCTGGAGTCGGCAGCTGTCGATGTCTGGACAAAAAGCCATCCGGCAATGGCGAGGACAAGGGTTCCGGAGAAATTTATCTTCTTCATGAAAGTCGTAATCGGGTTCCTTTAAAGCGAGCTTTGCAGTGAGTGGAATGACGAATCGCGATCCAATTTAAGCGAAAAAATTCGATCAGTTCAAAGCATTCCCGCAATTTTCATAAGAAAGGCAGGGATCAGTACCAGGAGAGGACTGAGTAGAGACGCATCTCCCAGGGGCTGGGCATATCGATGAACCCGGTCAATTTTCGCGTTAATCAGAATCAAGCAGCCCAGAGCCAGGCCATAGGGAATCCCGATGATCCGTTTTGACACAGTCTCGATATCTGAATTCCCCATGATGCAGGCAATCACCAGAATCCAGCAGGCAAAGAACACGATGGAGAGAACTTTGATCGGCCAGGTCCCGGATTGGGCAAAGAACGCCGCCGGATCACCTTCCCGATCCTGATCTTTCTCCGCGTAGGATATGAGCAGACAGTTTGCGAGGAAGAGGCAGGCAAGGCTTCCGATGATTCCCCACGGAGCGGGCCTTAATCCCATTCCGGAAGCGACAAACACTCCGGCCGCGAAACAAACAGCAATACAGATTTCCTTAAGGGGCAATGCTCGCGCTAATCGTCTCTTCTTCACCAATCGGAAAGCGAAGAAATAGAGACCGACTCCAAGCGCAAGAACCAGGCAGAGAATCCAATCGATCTCCCGGAGAAAAGGAATCGTCGCCAGGCCGGCGGCAATAGCAAAGCCCGCGCACCAAATCAGGACCTTCCGGAACCGCTTTGCAAACTGATGCCGTAAACTGGTTCTCTGAATAGAAGCCCCGGCTCTGACGTCGTAGAGTCGGTCACCAAGGTAGATCAACCATGTCGCACAAAACAGCGCGATTTGATTGGCCCAATGGATAGATCCCCCGGCATATTGCGCCAAAAGAACTGACCAGGACACTGCTACCAATGGCGCGTCGAGGCAGGAATGCGAAAGGCAGAGGAGCTTTCCGCCTTTCTCAGGAAATGTCTTCCTCAAGGAAATATTCCTCACCGTCGAAGATTTCGGAATCCGCTCCGCCCTGACGAATTCCCTCAAGCCGGCGATTGCTTCCCCGCTTTCGACTGGGGCTGTCGATGGTCTTGCTTACGTAATCCACAACAAGAGGAACGGTCGCCAGTGCACCCAGGGTGAAAAGAGCGGAAGCCACACTCTGGCGACTCTTTTTCTTCATCCTGTCAGCCAGTAAAAGTCCGACAGCACAACCGACAGCAGCAGGTGCGACAGCGAGGGCAGTCCCCAATAAAGTCGGATTAGGCGTAGGTTTTTCCTCTTTTCTCAAACTCATCGTGCAAATGTATGGCAGAAAGTTCTAAAAAAAATTCGTTTTTCCACATTTTCCAATAAGTTGTCTTTTCTCAATCACTCAAAATTTTTATGCCCTCATCACGATCCATCTATGCACTCATTCTTGCCGGCGGCAGCGGCACACGTTTCTGGCCCCTCAGTCGAAACGAAAAGCCCAAACAACTCCTCGCCCTGTTTGATGAGGAAACTCTAATCGAAAAGGCAGTGAATCGGCTCGATGGCCTCGTGAAGCGGGAGAATATTCTCATCCTGACAAATCAGGCGCAAGCTGCCGGAGTCCGGGCCGTTTTTCCAGATTTGCCTGAGGCCAATATCGTGGCGGAACCGGCGCGCCGGGACACTGCCCCGGCGATTGCTCTTGCCGCCGGATGGATCGCGGCGCGCGATCCGGAAGCGGTCATGATCGCCCTGCCTGCAGATCAACTGGTGACAGACAGCGGCGGTTTTCGGGAAATCCTTTCAGCGGCGGCGGAAGCCGCTGACTGCGGTGAAGCGATTGTAACTTTAGGGATCCGGCCGGACTGGGCCTGCCCGGGATACGGCTACATCGAAAGGGGGGAAGTTGCCGACCTTGAGGGATATCAGAACGAAATTCCAGTCGTGGAAGTGAAATCCTTCCGGGAAAAGCCTTCGCCGGAAGTTGCTGAAGAATTCCTGAAACAGGGCAATTTCTCGTGGAATGCTGGGATTTTCATCTGGACCATTCCCACCCTCTTAAAAGAACTGAGCCAACATTGCCCGGAACTTTCAGAGTTCATTCTCACTTTACAGGATTCGTCTGATTTTTCCGCTACGGTGGCGGAGAAGTTCCCCCACCTTTCCAAAACCTCAATCGACTACGCCTTGATGGAGAATGCGGCCAATGTCCTCAATATCGAAGCTGATGTCGGTTGGGACGATGTCGGTGGCTGGAATTCTGTCGGTAAGTATCTACAAAACGACGAGGCAGGAAACGCACACCGGGGAGATCTCACCGCTATTGAATCGGGAGACAACGTCGTTTTTTCCACCACCAATTCCAAAGTTGCGCTGCTCGGAGTTTCGGATCTGATCGTGGTCCAAACAGAAGACGCGCTGCTGGTGGCAAGGAAAGAAGACGCCGACAAAATCAAAGCCCTGGTGGACGAATTGCCGGAAAACCTACTTTAAAATTGATGTCTGAATGGGTGAGAGTTCTGGGAATTGACTACGGAACGGCCAGAATCGGCCTGGCCGTCAGTGATGACCTCGGCATGATGGCTCATCCTTTTGAAACCGTTCCGGCGGCAAAACAGGAGGAAGCGATTGCCAGAATCTCGGAAGTTGTTGCTGAACGATCCATTCAGGAAGTGGTGATTGGGTTGCCACTTCACTTGAATGGCGACGAAGGGCCCGCTGTAAAAGGGGTTCGCCGTTTCACCAAAGAGCTCAAAGCTGCTCTGCCCGATCATCTGGTTTACCACGAAGTGGACGAACGTCTCACTACCAAAACGGCAATGGAGAAACTTCATCAGGCGGGAAGAAACGAAAAGAATTCGAAGCAGATCATCGATCAGGCTGCCGCGGTGGAAATTCTCCAGGACTGGCTCGATGGACAGATGCCGGTGGAGATTCCCCCACCCCCTGAATTTTCCTGATAAAGCCGACCCGAGGTAAATAGGCCTCAGATTCTTCCGGAATGAGAAGTTAAGGACCTGATTTTTCTCCTTGGCAAAAGGAACTGAGCGTCGGAACCTAAAGGGCATGTTTACCGACGGATCAGACAAAGTTGGAGTCATCGGACTCGGCATCATCGGCAGCCGCGTTGCTGAGCTTCTCCGCTTATCGGAGCGACACGTATATGTTTGGAATCGCTCGCCCAAGCCGGTGCCGAACTTTGTCAGTTCCCCTGCCGAAATGGCTCAGCTGGCAGACATGATCCAGATCTTTGTTCCCGACGGGGAAGCCCTCATTGAAATCGTTGAGGCGATGAAAGACAAGCTGACGAATAAGCACGTGATCATCAACAACTCCACGGTGGAACCACAGGCAGCGGCGGATGCTTACGAAATTGTCCATCAAACCGGAGCTGGATTTCTCGATGCTCCGTTCACCGGAAGCAAACTGGCAGCGGAGAAGGGCGCTCTCGTTTACTATGTAGGCGGCGATCCCAAAACACTGGAAAGAACCCAACCCCTCCTTGAGACGAGCGGTAAAGAAGTCCTTTTTGTCGGAAAGGTTGGCGAAGCCTCCGTCATCAAGATCGCTACCAATATGATTTCAGCGGCTACGGTGGAGATCCTATCTGAAGCCTATGGCCTCGTCACAGCCGCAGGAATCGAACCGGGTCGTCTGCAGGAAGCAATGGCTCACAATGCTTGTAATTCCCCTCTGACTTCGATGAAGCTTCCGGCGATCATTGAGAAAGATTACGATGCTCATTTCTCGATGAAGAATATGTTCAAGGATTCCCAGTATGCCCTGAACCTCGCCAAGGATTTTAAAATTGAACTTCCGGCGCTCTCGACCACGGCAAGCGTGATGTTCCGGACGATTCAGAAAAAGAACGGGGATCTCGACTTTTGCGCCCTCGCAAAGAATTATCAAAAATCCGATGCTTAAGCTGATAGCTGGAGCAAAGTCAGTTCGTCTATTTTATTTATGAGCGAGCAGATCCCAAACGGTTCCTGGATTCATTGGAAAGACCGCGCTGTTTTCTCACTGAGCGGCCCGGACCGGGTTCGCTATTTGAACGGTCAGGTCACCAACCGGATCGATCAGGATTTAACCAATAAGACCATCGCAGCCTGCGTGTGCTCCCTGAAAGGAAAGGTAGAAGCACTGGTCTGGATCACTGAGCTTGATGGCCGGATTCTGATCGACGGGGAACTGCGACAGCGGGAATTCCTGGCAGAGCGACTTGATCGCTATTTAATCGCTGATGATTGCGAGTTGGAGGATGTCACCGCAGATTGGCGCCTCTATCATCGAATCGGAGACCTCTCTGCGGATGGTCGGGAATCCAGTCGCCTGAGTGCTGCGGGCGAAGACATCTGGAAGAGGAGCACGGATGACGCCCCGGAGTGGCCCGTCGAATCGGAAATGAGCAGCGATGCGTTTCAACTATTGAAGATTCGCTCGATGTTGCCGGAATCCGATGCGGAGATTACCGGGAATGAATTCCCCTCTGAGCTGGGTCTCGACCGGTGGGCCGTCGATTTTCACAAAGGTTGTTACCTCGGGCAGGAAGTCATCTCCAGAATTGAAAGCGTGGGGAAAACCAAACGCAGCCTCGTCAGATTCCTTTCTAAAGAGCCACTAATTCCCGGGGCCAAAATATTCGAAGCCAAACACCAGTGGGAAATACTCAGATCACAACTCATTGTTCCTGAGGGAGTTCATGAAGGTCTAGCCATGCAGTCTCCCGTAAAGAAGGATCTGCCCCCCGAGTTCTCTCAAGCGAATGAGTTCACAGTGATAGAAGAACCATTCATGAGAACCCCAACGAATGATTAAAAGGTTTCTTAGACAGAAATCCCTTTTTTCTTGAACCCCCACCAAAACCTCCGAGTATGGATCTGTCTTGGCTCGGTGGCCGCTTCTTTTCTTCGAAATTTGGCACGCAACCTGCGTCAAGCAGAAGGACGAACCAAACTTTATTTTGAAGTAGGGGAACGTGAAAGACCACAGAACAAGACCTATCAAGGGAGATAAAATTATGAAAAAAGCAATCTTAGTTGCAATTATTGGTGCGCTCACACTCGGTGTGAACGCAGGAGATTGGGGCAAAGCTCCAGTGTATGATGACAAAGCCATTATCGATGACAGTGTCGATTTCAGCGGTGAAATCGCCGTCGGATATGACTCTCGTTACATGTACCGGGGCCTTTGGTTCGGTGATGATACGGTATGGGCAGACGTTTCCATATCCAAGGAGATCGCTCCCAACCTGACATGGTCGGCAAACGCTTTCTACACGGATGTAATGTCGAATGCCCTCTCATACTCAGAGGCAAATCTTGGAACTGGCCTTGCTTACGATAGCAGTGTCGGCACATTCTCAGTCGGATTTCTTTTCTATAAGTTCTACGACGGATTCGCCGGTAACAGCCCGGCAGTTGGGCCTGGCGCTCAGCAGGATGCGAGTGAAATCAACATCGGATACGAGCGCGAGCTGTTCATGGGAATAACAGGATCACTCCTGGCTGCCCATGACCTCCGTATCGATGCTCAATACTTTGAAGCTGGTCTCAGCAAAAGCTGGGCCCTGACCGACAATGTCGGCCTCGACCTTTCTGGAGCACTGGGTTATGGTCTTAACGACTACTACTCTCAGACTCTTTCGGGCGACGCTCGTGACGGTATCACTCACGGCTTGGTTAGCCTCGCTGTGCCAATCGCGATTGCTGAAAACGTAACGCTTGCTCCTCATGTAAGTGTTAACTTTTCAGGCGACGGCCGGACCAATGGCAACGCTGCATCAGTTGGTGACACCGCAGTCTTCTACGGAGCCAGCTTAGGAGTAAGTTTCTAAGTTAAGGAATTCAAAAACAATTTAGTTTAATACTAATCCTTGGTTAAAACCGCCTTCCTTCGGGGAGGCGGTTTTTTAGTTGTCAGCTCCTCGGATATAGAGTCATCCGGTTCGAGAGTCATCCGGTTCGCAGCGGCGATTCCCTGTAACGAACTGACGGAGGACTTTTCCACCCTTCGAGACGAGGACAAACATCCCGGCGGCGGCGGGTCGCAGGAATGCATCAAGCGTTTTCGCCAAGGCCCGGGCGGAGGGAAGAGAAGCTGAATCTCGATTTTAACTAACTACCAAATTCGGGCAGCCCCACGGCGGCTCGAGCCTTTTCCAGTTTCTCCATCACTTCAGAAATTGAATCTCCGGAAATGGTAAGGTGTCCCATCTTGCGCCCACGACGAGCCCGGGACTTTCCGTATAAATGAAGCGAAGCTCCTTTGATCCGGTGGAGTTTCGTCCAGTCAGGAGGCGTCTCACCATCCTCACTCCAGACATCACCCAGCAGGTTTTGCATCACAGAAGGGCTATGAGTTCTTGCGCTTCCGATCGGCAGCCCACAGATCACCCTCAACTGCTGTTCGAACTGTGAGGTGTCGCAAGAGTTGATCGTGTGGTGACCTGAATTGTGAGGTCGGGGCGCCATCTCATTGACAAGGAGCTTCCCTTCGGTCGATACAAAAAACTCCACCGCCATCACCCCGATGTAGTTGAGCGCTTCGGCAATCTTCACGGCAATTTCGCCCGCTGATTTCGAGATTTCTTCGGACAGTCGGGCCGGTGCAATCGAGACATCAAGGATATGGTTGGAGTGAAAATTTTCCACCGGGTCGTAAGTGATGGTCTCACCCTCTTCGTTGCGAACAACAATCACGGACAATTCTGAAGCGAGATTGATACGGTCCTCCAGTACCGCTCTGATGCATCCAAAGTTCGACCAGGTGGTGTAGGGATCCACATCCGACGAAACCGTGGTCTGGCCTTTTCCATCATAGCCGAACTCCGCGGTTTTGAGAATCCCTCTACTCTCCGGGAGTTTAGCCAGGCCGGCTTCCAGAGCCTCCGCCGAGTCCACCAGAGAAAACGGCGCGCAGGGAATTTGATTATCTCTCAGGAAATTCTTTTCCCGCTCACGATGCTGACATATTGCGATGGCGTCTGCTCCCGGGCGAACCGGAATTTCCAGAGCAAGTTTTTCCAGAAGAGATCGGGGAATATTTTCAAACTCAACTGTTGCGACGTCGGCCGTTTTCAAAAAATGCTCCAGGGCGCGATTGGAATCAAAGGGCTCGGCAAGCACTTCGTCTGCCCAGTCAGCCGGCCCGTCATTCGGACCACCGATCCAGGTGAGCACTTTGTAACCCATGCGACGGGCTTCCGCGGTCATCATCCGCCCCAACTGACCGCCACCGAGAAGCCCGATTGTGGTCTTTCCTGCTTCGAACACCTGACTCATGCAATTTCGTCGACTGAAGGTAGAATTGAGCCCTCCACTTTTTCTCTCAAAGTATCCCGGTAATTCTGGAGGCTAACTGCCACTGAATCATCCTGAAGCGCCAGAATCGATACCGCAAATAGACCGGCGTTGGTGGCACCGGCTTCACCGATCGCAAAAGTCGCTGTCGGAATTCCCGCAGGCATCTGGACGATGGACAAAAGTGAGTCGACTCCGTTGAGAACTCTGGACTTAACAGGAACAGCCAACACAGGCACGGTTGTCATCGCAGAAGCCATTCCCGGAAGATGAGCAGCTCCACCAGCCCCGGCGATAATGCACTGAAGGCCTCTTTCTTTCGCCGTCTTCGAATAATCGTAGAGCAGCTCGGGTGTCCGATGAGCACTGACAACTTTCGATTCAAAGGGAATTCCGAAATCCTTCAATATCTTCGCGGCTTTCTCCATAGTCGGCCAATCGGATGTACTTCCCATTATAATGCCTACTTTTGGCGGCCCGTTCGATGTTTCGTCACTCATGCTTTGCTGCGTATTTCCAACTCACCTTTACTCTGTCGAAAACTGAGAGGGCGGCAATCAATTTCCTGCCTTGTTCTCAATCAAAGTAGATTTTCCGGCTCGTAAGTGTTCCATCCCCCCATTTAATTTCCGCTGACGCACTTTTCGCATCGGAAGGTGCTCCAAAGAATAGATCGGGCGAAGACTGACTGTAGAACCCGCCCCCGGCGTAATACTCAGCCGTCTGCACCGGAAACCCGGGAATCGTCAGGGTAACTCTCGCCCCGGCCGGACTCTTCCCGCTTCCACCAAGGGAAACTTTTACGGGTTTCGTCTTTGTTTCGTTCTCAAAATTCACAAATACGGCCGGATCCGCAACATTCAGAGAAACAAGAAGGTCAACCTTACTGTCCTTGTTTAAATCGGTCGTAATCACCCCGCGCCCTCCACCAAAAACGACGAGGCCGCTTTGATCAGGCGAGACCAGATCAAACTCCCCCGTTCCTTTTCCCAGAAGCAGTTGCGAGACCCCGCGAGTGGCCGGATCCGGATTTCGCAAAGTGGGATTCGCACGATTCTGGACAAGGTAGATATCCTGGCGACCATCAAAATTCACATCGGTAACCACACTGCCATAGGCACGACCGATCTGGACGATCCGGGGAAGTTGCCTAACCTCAAACCCCGCTTCCCCCTGATTGATCAAGAGTGAACTTTCCAATGTTGCGAGAGACAACTGATTCATCCCGGCAACTTTTTCCGGAGCAAATAACTGAACGACTCCGTCCGCAGCGAATTCGGCAGAAGTTTTTGAAAGAGTCGCAATCGATTCGTCCCCCTCAATCAGTTCCTGCCAAGCCGAAAGAGGAATCCGAACACCATCTTCTTCGATGGTGGTCAGTAAAATCCGCTTCCCGGATTTCATAGGGTCTCCGGAAAGAAACTCTCTCTTTCCTCCTCCGTCTCCACCAAGCCCTTCATTGGAAAGGACATAGTCGATGTCACCATCATTATCGAAATCCCCGCCCGATATTCCGGACCATCGCCCCGTCCAGAGAAGCAGCCCCCACTTTGCAGATTGATTCGTCAGTTTCCCCTGTTCATTTTTCCACAGCTGAGGGGAGCCCATATCGCAGGCAAGCATAAGGTCAATCCAGCCGTCGTTGTCGACATCAGTCCAGATCGCCCCCGTAACCATTCCGGTCTGACTGAGGCCGGACGCGACCACTTCCGTTACTTCGGAAAATTTACCACTGCCATCATTGAGTAATATCCGGTTGCGCCCGGATTCCGGATATTTTCCCGGAGCCAATCTCGCACCTACAAACAAATCGAGGTCTCCGTCCCGATCGAAGTCAGCAACCGCCACCGCGCTGCTGACTTCAGTCGCCGATGGAATTCGATTCTGTGATTCATCGACAAAACTCCCCACCTCTTTTTGAATGTATAGCCGATCGATAAGGCTTTCCTTTTTCTCACCGAACTCAATTCCCCCGCTGGCAATGTACAAATCGGCATCGCCATCATTGTCTGCATCAAAAAAAACAGATGGCCCGTCCTCGGATTCTCTTCGATCACCGAAGGGCTGCTTGATTCTGGCAAAGTCCGGCTTCCTCGAAATTAACTGAGTGGGATTTCCTGCAGACCCGCCCAAAAGGATTTCATCGAGTCCGTCCCCGTCCACATCGGTCGCCGCAATCGCCGGGCCTTGATTGCTCAGTCCCGGCGGAAGCATTGACTGGGAAAGATACTCATCGAAAAATACCTCACTTTTCCCGGCACCTCGGAGAACCAGCGAAGGCTGAAACATTGGGGTTTTCCGGGTTTGGCGTTTCACAGGTTTTTCCAGCGTTTGCGCTTCGCGAACCGTGTATCGAAATCCTGCTTTCAATCCTTCAAAAGTTTGAGTCGCCCCGGATCCAGCCCAGCGAATGGTAAGTCGATCCACCTTGGATTCCTGTCCGAGCCCCAGATTGAAAACCGGCTCATCCGAACCTTTGAATCCTCCGGTCGGATACAACTGCCGAAGTATTTTTTTATCACCACTCTCTGCAATCAACTCAGCCCCGACCCCGAAACGATTTGATTTAATTCCAAACAACTGAACCGAGAGCCTCTTGTTCGGGGAATGATTTCGATACATGCGAACATCGCCATCCAGAGTGCAGACGATCAGATCCAGATCGCCATCATCATCCAGATCCCCATGACCCGCAGCGTAACTCATCCCTTCAAATCCGACCCCCCACTTGTCTGCGACCTCTTCAAATTTCCAGTTACCCAGATTCCGGTAGGCCCGGTCTGCTTCAATGCGACGCGGTTGCGCTTCCAGAATATCCCAACGGGTTTTTCCTTTCAAAGACTCGCCTACCAGTTCACTTCCGGCGAGGGAAGTCCAGTCTCGCGCTTCCCCGTTTGTAATGAAGAGATCGGCCCTCCCATCGCAATCGTAGTCCCCTGCTTTGGCAGCCCACGAAGAACCGGTGTATCGCAATCCGGACGGACCTGCGATCTCCTGAAACAAGGAAGTCCCGGTGTTCACATAGAGAGCATTTGCGGGCATCTGCCGGGCTCCCTTCAGACTCATCACTTTTAAATAGTCAGATCGAAGGGGCTCGCCATAGGCAAGGCGCTGGCGTTGCGTCCCGGGTGAGGATCCGGCGGCGAAACAGTCGATCAACAGGTCATTGTTGAAATCCGCGGCGACGACACCGCGCGTGTTCCACGGAGTCACGGGAAGGGTCGCACCGGACGCATCGACAAATCCCTGATTCGATTTCCGGTAGAGAATATCCGGGCCATAACCATCGTTTCCCACATATAGATCCGGTCGCAGATCGTGATCCATGTCCCACCAGAGGTGTGAAGTCCCGTAAGTTCCTCCGGGAACAATTCCACTATTTGGCACCGGCTCAAATTTCCCCTGACCCAGGTTTCGAAAGATAAGATCAGGCTGTGGTGCCTCAACAAACTTCGGCTTCCCTTCCTTGTCGCGGTACGCCAGGTAGGAGCTTTTGTAGGCATCCGGAACGAGGAGTTCGTCATCCTCCTCCTTAATCTCCATGTCCTCAGGGCGCCCCGTCTCCGGTTCGAGATGATACGTTTGGAGATATAAATCGAGAAGGCCGTCGGCATCCAGATCCGCAAAACTTGCCGACATACATCCCTCTGCGACGTCAATCCCAACCTCTTTTGCCAACTCCACGAAACGCGGGATTCCATTTTGACTTATATTGACGAAGAGCTGATTTGGCTGGTCAAAATTGACCACGTAAATGTCGAGATCCCGATCATTGTCAATATCCCCCATCACCGCAGCCGAGCCCCACACATTTCCACCTCCAATTGCTGCGGGACCGGTCACATCCTCAAAACGGAAACCATCTCTTTGAATGAAAAGCCGATGACTGCCGGTGGTTCCCGCAAAGAAAAGGTCAGCCTTATTATCGCCATTGACGTCCCCAATCGCCACATTCCCGGTTGCCCAACCATATGGGTAAAGCCTCTTTAAGGGATGCGTTTCATCGAATTTGTATCGAACATTGACACCACTCCTCGACGTGGGGATCAGTTCGAAAAGCGCCTCCCCATCCCAGCTGGAAGCCTGCTGATGCGGCCTCGCAACGATCACCTCGGAATCCTCCAGGCAATGGGCGAACACAGGAATGAATACCGTCAGGGCAAGGAGGAGGAACCGGAAAAGGAATGTCATAAGAAGAGCCTCACTGTAGCCCTTTTCCCGCCAACGAAGCAAGCGGACCTCTCACCTATCGAAAAAATCTTTCAAATATTTTTCCGCCGGATCGTTAGAAGATAGGAGGAAGCGAGAACATCAAACATATAAACTATGCGAAAGACTGAATTCTTTTTATCAATGACAGCCGCCCTCGGGCTCGCTTTTTCCTCAAGCTCCTGCACACCCGCGGAAGAAGGTGCTCTTATCGGTGGTGCTCTTGGAGCGGCAACCGGTTCGGCCATTTCACGCCCCGGAAGCAATGGAGCTCTCATCGGAGGACTTCTCGGCGCCACCGTCGGAGCTGTCGTCGCGGATGATCGACACCACGATCACCCTCATGGACGAAGGGGCGGCTACGGCTATGGCGGCGGCCCGCGAACCGGAGGCTACTGCCCGCCTCCTCCCCGCCATTATCATGGTGGCGGAAGATTCGGTTACTGATCAATCAATTAATCACACTGCCCGCAGCTTAAACATCACGGTTGCCAGCGGGGGAATCTTCACATTGATGGAATGATTCCTCCCATGGGATCCAAAGTCATCGCTGGGGATTCCACCGGCGTTCCCGACATTCGAACCGTCGTAGGCTTCGGAATCTGAATTCAGAATTTCCTCATAAAACCCGCCAATGGGAACTCCAAGACGGTAGTTTTCGCGAGGAACCGGCGTGGCATTAATCACGGTCAGAATGGTCTCAGAATTCCGGCCACGGCGGATGAATGAAAAGATGCTGTTCTCGGCATCATCGTGATCAATCCACTCGAAACCGCCGGGCTCGTGATCAAGTTCATTCAAGGCAGGTTCGGAAAGGTAGAGCCGGTTCAAATCTTTGATCAATTGCTGGATCCCTTTGTGCTCACTATGTTCGAGGAGGAACCACGGAAGTGACTGATCGTAATCCCACTCTGTTGCCTGTCCGAATTCAGCTCCCTGGAAAAGAAGTTTCTTCCCGGGATGAGCAAACATCCACGCATAGTACATTCTCAAGTTCGCCATTTGCTGCCAGCGATCGCCCGGCATTTTCTCTACCATCGAACCTTTTCCATGAACAACCTCGTCGTGACTGAGAACGAGAATGTAGCTTTCCTGATAGGCGTAGATCATCGAGAAAGTCGCCTCACCATGATGGTGTTTACGATGAACCGGTTCGTTGGCCATGTAGCTGAGCGAATCATTCATCCAGCCCATGTTCCATTTGAATCCGAAACCCAAACCGCCAGCATCAATGGGTCTGGAGACTCCGGTAAATGCCGTTGACTCTTCCGCGATCATCATGACCCCCGGATTTTCCTCATAACAGGCCTGATTGAGCTGCTTGATGAACTCAATCGCTTCCAGATTTTCCCTGCCTCCAAACTTATTCGGAATCCATTGGCCTTCTTCACGCGAGTAATCGAGATAGAGCATCGAAGCCACCGCATCCACACGAAGTCCGTCGATGTGATATTCCTTCAGCCAGAAAAGAGCGTTACTGATCAGGAAATTTCGCACTTCATTCCGTCCGTAGTTGAAGATCAATGTTCCCCAATCGGTGTGCTCACCCTGTCTCGGATCGGAATGCTCATAAAGTGCTGTCCCATCAAATTGGGCCAGACCATGAGCATCTTTGGGAAAGTGCGCCGGCACCCAGTCGACGATCACTCCAATTCCCCTGGCATGAAAGCGATCCACCATCATGCGGAATTCATCGGGATTTCCGAAACGACTCGTTGGTGCAAAAAAGCCACAGACCTGATATCCCCACGAACCGTCGTAAGGGAACTCCGTAATCGGCATCAGCTCAACATGAGTGAATCCCATCTCGGCCACATAATCGACCAACTCATCGGCAAACTCGACATAGCTGAGAAAACGATTTTCCTCTTCGAATTTCCGCTTCCAGGATCCGAGGTGCACCTCGTAGACCGACATTGGAGAATGATAGAGATCGTGCTGAGAACGCTTCTCCATCCACTCTTTATCCTTCCACTCGTACTCATCCAAATCGTAGACGATGCTGGCAGTGGAAGTTCCATGCTGAGAGAAAAAGGCAAATGGGTCGCTCTTGTTGAAAAGGCCTCCTTCAGCGCCCACCATTTCGAACTTGTAGTGAGCACCGGCAGTGACACCGGGGAGGAAAATTTCCCAGACTCCGTTGCGATTACGCATCGGATTGACGCGGCCATCCCAGGAATTGAAATCTCCCACAACGCTAACCCGGTGAGCATTTGGTGCCCAGACCGAAAAATTCACACCTTTAATGCCGTCGCGATCCGTTATTCTCGCACCGAGACAATGCCAGAGATTCCGGTGGTTTCCCTCGGCGAAGAAGTGAAGATCGCTGTCACCCAGAACAGTGCCGAAAGAATAGGGATCGCGAACATTCCCTGTCGAATGGTCATTAAGATTAACACTGAAAGAGTAGCCAAAAGCTTTCTTCACATCTGGAAAAACCGCTTCAAAGAGGCCTTCACGATGGATCTGCTTCATTTCGGTCTCCTCACCGGAATCCGCTACCAGAGTCGCACTGACAGCCCCCGGACGAAACAAGCGGGCCACATGGCCGTCGCCACCTTTCAACTCGTGCAACCCGAGGAAGCCGAAGGGGTTCGGGTGATTTGCATGAAGAATCTGGTCGATTTCAACCGGATCCGTCGTGGGGCTGGTGCTTTCTGTTGCCATAGAAGCTCCACCATAGACGAAAATTGTTTTTTCTAAAGTCAACCTGAGGAAATCGAGTATTTTCACCGAAATTCAGAAAGCCATGCCCGAAGTACCAAAAAAATTCAATCCAGACCCCTTTGCCTATCATCAGGAGCTGGAACTTGAGATCGAGTCCCTGACCAATCTGGGCCTCGGAGTCGCCCGGGTTGATGACTGGGTCGTATTCGTCCCCTTTGCCCTTCCCGGGGAAAAAGTGGTGGGAAGAATTTTCCGGAACTCCGCAAATTTCTCGGAGGCTGACCTCATCTCCATCATCACTCCTTCACCAGACAGAGTTGAACCAAAATGCGAGTTGTTCGGTCAATGCGGCGGCTGTCAGTATCAGACCTATTCCTACGAGGCTCAGTTAAAATGGAAACGCCAGCAGGTCGCGGAATTGATGCAGCGAATGGCGGGAATCGAATTTCCAGTGAACGAGGTTCATCCATCACCTGAGGAATACAGATACCGTTCCAAAATCACTCCGCATTTTCAGAAACCGCGCAACGGGGAAATGGGGCCGATTGGTTTTCTCCTTCAGGGAAGGCGCCAGCACTTGCTCGACGTTCCCACCTGCCCCATCGCTTCCGATACTATTAACGAAAAGTATACGGAGGTTCGCGCGGAGGCTCATAAAAACGCAGCATTCTACAGAAAAGGAGTCTCGCTTTTGCTGCGCGACTCCCTCGATGGCGAAGTCTGCACGGATCACACCCAAATGTGCGAGCAGATGGTAGGTGATCTTCGATTCTCCTTTCACGCTGGCGAGTTCTTTCAGAACAACCCCCACATTCTCCCTGCCTTTGCCAATCATGTAAAGGAACAGGCACTCGGGGAAAAAGGCGAAGTCACTCATTTAGTCGATGCCTACTGCGGCTCCGGCCTTTTCTGCCTGACTGCGGCCGACGCTTTTGAGTCTTCTATCGGGCTCGAAATCAGCGAGTCCTCGTTCGACTGGGCACTTCGCAACGCGGAGCAAAACGGGATCGATAACTGCCGCTTCGTCCAGGGGGATGCCGCAGAAATTTTCGCGGAGGTGAACTTTAATCCGGAAAAAACAGCCGTGGTGATCGATCCCCCCCGAAAAGGAAGTAGCGCCGGTTTCTTAAATCAACTGATAGAATTCGGACCGCGCCGAATCGTGTATGTTTCCTGCAATCCGGCCACACAGATCCGTGATTTGGAATTGTTGAAAGAGACCTACGCCATCTGTGACATTCAGCCCTTCGACCTCTTTCCGCAGACGCGTCATCTGGAATGTGTCGTCACCCTCGAAAAGATCAGCTAACAGTTTCCCCTTATGAAATTCGCACCCTTCGCTGCTCTGCTCCTACTCGGCTCCGCCTTCCTCCACGCCGCCGATGAAGACTACAAACCCGGTCCCGAGGCGGAGAAAAAGGAAGGGGTTCCCGAAGGCAAAGTGACTCAGCATCAGTGGACCTCAAAAATTTTCCCCGGTACAGTTCGGGATTACTGGATCTACGTTCCGGCACAATACAAGAAAGACACACCGGCCAATGTGATGGTGTTTCAGGATGGCGGAGGGTTTGTCCGGGAAAAAGGAGCCTTTCGCGCACCGACAGTTTTCGACAACCTCATTCACGCCGGCGATATTCCGGTGACCATAGGAATCTTCATCAACCCGGGAGTGGTGCCTTCGGCAAAAGAAGGACAGCAGTCACGCAAAAATCGCAGCTTTGAATACGACACGCTCAGCGATCAATACGCCCGCTTTCTTCTTGAAGAAATCCTCCCTGAAGTCAGCAAATCCTACAGTCTGACGGACGATCCGGAAAAGCGCGCCATTTGCGGAAACAGCTCTGGAGGAATCTGCGCTTTCACCGTTGCGTGGGAACGTCCAGATGCGTTCAGGAAAGTCGTCAGCCACATCGGAAGCTTCACCAACATCCGCGGCGGACATGTCTATCCCGCTGTGATTCGCAAAGCAGACAAAAAACCGCTCCGCGTATTTTTGCAGGAAGGCGAAAATGATCTCGATAACCTTCACGGCAACTGGCCGCTGGCAAACAAGCAAATGGCTGAATCTCTGAAATTCGCCGGATATGATTACACCCTCGTCATGGGAACCGGCCGCCACAGTGGTCGACACGGCGGTGCCATTTTCCCTGACACTCTTCGGTGGATCTGGCGCGACGCAAAATAACAGAACCACAATTTTTTCCTTATCCAAGAATATGAAATCCATTCTCTCTCTCCTTCTCGCGCTGCCCGCTCTGGCAATCTGTCAGGACATGCCGCTCAGCCAGATACTCATCGACGGTGACGACTGGGAAGTTGTCACTGAAGGCCACGAGTTCACAGACGGCCTTTCCACCGACGCCGAGGGCAACCTTTACTTTTCGGATGTGAAGGGCGGAGACGCCGTATACAAAGTCGACCTCGCCGGGAAGACTTCAAAGTTTATCAAAGACGCTCCCGGAATCAGTGGTTTGCAATGGGGAGCTGACGGCCGCCTCTACGCCTGCGTCGCCCGTGAGCAGCGCGTCGTTTCTTTCTCTAAAGACGGAGTTGAAAAGGAACTCGTCAAAGAAGTAAGGCCGAATGATCTCGTGGTGACTCACGACGGGAATCTGTATTTCACGATGACACCGACCAAAGAGATCCGCCGCATAGATCCCGATGGGAAAATGACAGTGGTCAGTGAAGGAGTCGTCAACAAACCGAATGGCATCACCTTGTCGAGAGATCAGGGAACCCTGGCGGTATCGGATCATGGCGGGAAATACGTTTGGGCCTTTCGGATCGAAAAGGACGGGACCCTCAGCGCGCCCGGTAATTACATGACGATGCGAACACCGGCATCCAAACCGGAGATCGCAAGTGGTGACGGCATGGCCACTGATGTTCACGGCCGCTACTACGTCACTTCAGCGGAAGGCCTGCAAATGTTTGATCCCACCGGCCGAATGGGCGGAGTCATCGCCAAGCCGGACAAAGACAATCATCTCGTCAGCGTCTGCTTTGCAGGCAAAGGACATGCCTACCTCCACGTCGCCAACGGCGGGATTATTTACCGTCGCAAGACGAAAACTCGCGGCGCTCTTTTCTTCGAAGAACCGAAGAGCAACGAAGCGCCACCGAAGTAAGTTTCAGCAGTTTCATCATCCCGTTCGGAGTTCCTCCTTCAGGAGGCTTCGAAGCCTATGCCTCAGTCAACCGGGCAATATGCTTCGCCAGCAGATCGAACTCCAGGTTCACGCGCCCGCCTGACTTCACCGTCTGCAAGCTCGTGATTTCGTGAGTGTGCGGAATAATCCAGATCACCACACTCGCTTCATACAGTTCCGCAACCGTAAGGCTGATCCCGTTTACACAGATGGATCCTTTGTGAACCACTAGCTTGGCAAATTCTTTGGGAAGCTCAACTTCCAGACGGTGATCCTGCCCAACCAGGTCGTAGGAAATCACCGGCGCACAGGTATCAACATGCCCTTGCACAAAATGTCCGCTGAGCCGGTCACCAATTCTCAGCGAGCGCTCCAAATTCACCGGTGAGCCCTGTTCCAAATCCCCCAGATTGGTGAGCCGTAAAGTTTCGTGAAGGAGATCAAAGCGGATCGCCCCGTCCACCATCTCCGTAGCCGTGAGGCAGGCACCATTCACCGCTATGCTTTCGCCCAGTTCAACATCGCCGACAAAGCTAGCCTTTACCCAAAGCTCCGCGCCCGTTTCCACCGGCTTCAAATTCGCCACTTCGCCACGCTCTTCTACAATTCCAGTAAACATTCTCTCCGAATTTATCACATTCTTTGAAATCGTTTCGCAATTTTTGGATAGAACTTGAATGACAGCCAATTGTCATCCGTCTCATCGGACCACCAAAACTGGAACCACTATGGCAAAACTTACTGACGAACAAATCCAGGAGGCCTTTGCGTCTCATCTCCACGAGGGCGAAACCCTCAAACACTGGGCCTTTGGCGTAAAACAACCCAACATGCTTCTCATCATCGGACTGATTGCTCTCTGCATTCTTCCGGGAATCATTGCGGTCGCCCTCCTGACCAAAAACTACTTCATCGGCCTTACTGACCGCCGCCTCATTGTTCTGCAAGTCAAAGGGATGAAACCCGGTGATGTGAAAGCCGTCACCGAATACGATCTTTCGGACCTGAACAGCTCCAACGCCAGCACCTCTACCGGCGGACTCTTCACTCATATCGAAATCAAAGACGAAGAGAAACCTTTCAAAGCAAAATTTCACCGCGCATTTTCCAAATCCAATCGTCCAAACGCAGTCGCCATCGGCGAGGCAATTGCCGCGTGAGCCCAACTCCCGCCTAACAAGGCAAGCAACAATTTATCCATCCACATGGCGCGTCCCTGCCCATTCTGTTCCGGTCAGGTTCCTGACCGCATCTGCCCTGAATGTGGCAGGGACGCGACCAGATCTCGTCGAAAATGCGGGAAATGCGGAGGGATGTCTCCAACGATCGAAGCCAGTTGCTGCCATTGCTACGCGCCTTTCAAAAGCGAGCTTCGCTGGAAAGTGCCTTTGATTATCGGCATCTTCCTCGCGGCAATTATTCTATCGATCATCATTCAGATCGTTGCCCGGTAAAGAGCCATTTCCCTTCTTCGTAGCACAGACCACTCCTGTCTGTATCGCAATTCTCCCCTACTCCGGAATCGCCAACATCGCCGGAAATGTCAAAACGCCATCAGCCGCATTTTGCCGAAATGCCTTTCGCGAGAGATCATCGGCTGATCGCGGGTTTGCCAGAATATCAGGAACGGGAATTGCATTCGGAGCCACAGGATCTGCAGGCTTCTTTGGAACGGTTTCAATCTCCCCGGAATTGTACCGATCAATTTGCTCATTGTACGCCTTGATCTTCAAATTGAACTCTTTCAGGATCTGCTCAACCTCCTTTGACTGGCCTTGAAGCTTCCCAATATGCGATTTATGGCTGGTTCGATACGCACCTAGATAGGTGATATTGTCCCAGGTGTTGTGGAGAAAAGAGAAGAGATATTTTCGAAGCCCCTCTGACTGTCCGCTCCGCAGTAGATGATCAACCAGAAGCATGGAAGACACATAACGCCTCACCACAACGGGATCGTATTGCTGCGGAGGTCGTGGGATACCGCTTCCAATATTAATCCCTTTCGGAGGAGTAATCATTGGCCCCTCTTTCGCGGGCTTTTCCGGAACCATCGGCGCATCCGGCTTTGCCCCGGGGTCCGGTGTCTCCTCAGACTCAGGCTCTTCCCCGTTTCGCGTCAACTGAATCTGAAAAGGCCTAATCCTATCGAGAACGATCGGCTCAGAGAGAACCTCAGGCTGATCCATGAAAACGCGGTCATCCAGCGCCACCAGTTCAGCAGGAGAAACGAGATCAAAGCGCTTGGCGTCGCCTCCGAATTTTTTGGCCACCCGCTGACGGAGCCCTTCATCCAGCCCTTTGAAATTCAGCGCACCATCACGGTAGGGCATTGCAGCAACATATTCCGCCAGCCCTTCCGCAAACCAGATGGGCACGATATTGAGCCACTGATGGGTCACCGCATGGACCGTCTCATGAATCAATGTCCCGGGATCGTAGTTCGCAGTCTTCCGAAAACCGCGCGGACCCGGCGTAACGCCAAGGGAGGAAAGTGGAACCAGAATAACGCGATCACTCAGCAGATAAATTCCTGCGGAGTCCTCAAGACCACCGGCAGCGAGGTAGTCTCGTTTCTCCGCATACAGCTTCACCAGGAATTTTTTACCTTTCGGCTCCGCCGCCTCCAGACCGAGAGGCAGGGATTTCACTGCCAGGTAGGTCGCCTCGAATAGCCGGCTGAAATCTTTCACCACCACCGCACTGAGATCCTGATCACATTCAAAACGGAAATTCCTCGTCTCGTGAATCTTCCCATCCTTGGCAAAGGCTCCATCCCGGATCTCAGCCTCAACTTTCCCGGTCAAATTGGAAACCTTTTGATAGCCGGTATCGAAGTAAGCGGAAATTTCCGACCACTCCGCGATGAATTGCTGATCTTTCTTAGAGAGCCGCTCATGAGGAATCGTCGACTCCTTGCCATTCTGAAGAAGGAAGTTTGCGGTGCTTCCCTGAGCACTGATAATTTTTGCCTTCAACTTCCGCCCGTCGCTGGCCGTCCACGTACGAGCAGATTTCCAATCCACCAGAGGATCACCGGTTTTCAGTTGGGTCAATTTCCGGAGGTGATGAAGAGGTGGATTAAAAACGCCCTTCATCTCATGCCCCTTCACCCCGGCACTGATAAACAATCCCACGAAAAGGAAACAAAAAGTCCGGATATGGGAAAGACGGCAAAGCATGGCCGAAGAGTAGGAAATTCCACAAGACGTCGACAAGCCGAAAAGACGATTGCTCGAAAACAAATTAATGAACTTTGATATGAAAATAGATTGAAATGAATTTTGATTAATATAAAAATGATCACCCCGGAAAGCCCCTATGGAAGTAGAACCATCCAATTGCCATCAATCCCTTCAAGTCCTCGCTGACAAAACCCGCCTGGCAATTGTGAGGCGGCTCATGGAAGCCCCCTGTCATGTCAATGAGTTGAACGATGTCGTTCAAATCGAGCAGAGCTTGCTCTCACATCATCTCAAAGTCCTTCGGGACAGCGGCCTTGTCAGCTCGGAAAGAGATGGCAAAGCAGTGCTCTACAAGCTCGCTGACGAAGTTCGCATCGGCGATGACGGAGGAATCAACCTCGGTTGCTGCCAACTGAACTTCGACTCCTGATTTTCCTCTCCATGACAAAATCACCACTGATTCTCTTCGCCTTTCTTCCTGCCGTCTTCGCTCTTCTCCTTTCGGCTTGTGGCGAATCGCCTGAAAACCCGGAAGGCGGAAAAAAAGTTTCGGCCCTGAAAATCAACGGCTCGACAACGGTGAACCTCCCCGTTGCTGAAGCAGCAGAGGTGATGCGGGAGCGGACGGGAAAAGAAATCCAGGTGGATACTCAGGGAGGAAGTTCCGGTGGAATCTCCATGCTTGGCGAAGGACTCGTTCATCTGGGAATGGCCTCCAAGTCCTTGAGTGATGAAGACAGGAAAAAGTTCCCGGAGTGCGATTTCAATGAGATCCAGATCGGGGCGGACGCGGTTGCTCTTATCGTTTCGAAAGATGTATGGAGTGGAGGGAAAACGACCATCACAAAGAAGGAAATGGCCGGCATCTACGAAGGCAACATCACCAACTGGAATCAGATTGGGGGACCGGATCAACGTATCGCTTTCTTCAACAAAGAGCCCGGCCGCGGAACCTGGGAAGTGTTTGCGAAATGGGCATACGGTAGCGCCGGGGACACTCCCCAGGCCAGTTTCCCGGAGGTGGGAGGCAATGAAGAAACCCGTAACAAGGTTGCATCCACTCGCGGTGCTCTGTCCCAACTCTCCGCTTCCTGGGCAGATGGAAAAACGGTTTTTGCACTGAGCGTGAAAACCGAAGACGGAAAACTTATCAAACCTTCCGGAGAAAATATAGCAACGGGCGCCTACCCAATGAGCCGCCCGCTTTTTGTTCTCAGTGATGGTGATCCGTCGGGTGATGCCCGGGAGATGATCAATTTTCTTCTGAGCATTGAAGGTCAAAAGATTGTTCGGAAGCACGGTTACCTCGCGCTCGCAGATCTTTCCAAATAGACGGAGTGGTTTTTCACAATCTTTATGACCCGCTCTGCGCTTAATCCATCCTGCCGCCGCTGGAGCATCACACTCATCCTGAGTTGGCTTTTCACGGGCGTCGCACTGGCGGCAGTAGTTGGCGGACTGGGCTTGTTGTTAATTGAAAGCGCACCTGCCTGGAAACATTCGGGATTCGAATTTGTTATCGGGAAGAAATGGTTCTTCAGGCAGTCTGAATTCGGCGCCGCCCCGATGATCTACGGCAGCATCATTGTCGCGATCCTGGCAATGATTCTGGCCGCCCCTGTCGGGATCGGTGCGGCAATTTTTGGAGTGGAATACCTTCCGCGCAAATGGAGACTCGGGCTCAAGGTAACGGTGGAACTTCTCGCCGGGATTCCATCGGTGGTCTATGGCTTACTCGGCATTCTCCTTCTACGAAACTGGATTTACGAAGTCTTTCAGGATTTCGATCCACTCAGCGGGGATACTCTTCTTACCGCAGGTGTCCTTCTGGGATTGATGATTCTCCCGACCATCATGACCCTCGCCGATGACGCCCTCCGCGGAGTCCCCGGAACGCTGCGTCTTGCAGCGCGCGGGCTCGGACTCACCGCCACCGAAACAGCTCTCCACGTTTCTGTTCCCCAGGCCTTTCCCGGATTGCTGGCGGCAGTTCTTCTCGCGCTCGGTCGCGCCATGGGGGAAACGATTGCTGTCTTTCTCGTCATTGGTCGACAGGACAATCAGTGGCCCTCTTCCATCCTTTCTCTCAAACCACTGCTGGAATCAGGACAAACTCTGACCAGCAAACTCGGAGGCTCTGAGACCAACATCGCCTACGGCCAGCCGCTTCACTGGGGGGCAATCATGGGACTGGGCCTCGTGCTTCTTTCCCTCGTTGTCATTATCACTCTCACCGGAGCCTGGCTGCAGCGGATTTCGTTTCGTCAGCATCAACAGCATTCATGAAGCGCAAACTGATCCATCATCTGTTTCGCGCACTTACCGGCCTGTGCGCCCTGGCATCGTGCGCAATCCTTGCCGGCATCGTCGCTTCCATCGTCATGCGGGGCTGGTCCGCACTGAACTGGGATTTCTTTACTCAACAGATCGCCCTGGTTGGCGCTTCCGGTGGAATTTTTTACAATGTTATCGGAACCCTGATTCTTCTCGCCACCGCCTTTGTAGTCTGCACTCCGCTGGCATTGGGATTTTCAATTGTTCACAGCGTTTACCTCCGCGACAGCCACTGGCGGGGGAAACTGACATTGCTTCTTTACCTTCTCAATGGAGTTCCGAGTATCCTCTTCGGCATCGTCGGCATGGTGATCTTCGTACAAGTGTTAGGATGGGGGAAAAGTTGGCTCGCCGGGGGAATTCTCCTCGGCTTAATGATACTCCCCACCGTTTCAGTTACCTTGATTGAACGAATCGGGAGTCTGCCGATAAAATACACGGAAGCCGCCATCGGACTCGGCCTTCGAAAATCTCAGATCATCCGATCCGTCATTCTCCCGCAAAGCATTGGCGGTCTGATCACAGGCCTGATGCTCGGGCTGGCTCGCGCTGCCGGAGAAACGGCGCCCATCATGTTTACGGCGACGATCTTCGCAGGTGCCAGCATTCCCGGCGGAATCAAAGAGAGCCCGGTCCTCAGCCTTCCCTATCACATATTTATCCTCGCCCAGGACTCCTATGACCCGGCCGTCAAAGCCAAGCTCTGGGGTTCGGCGCTTGTTCTGATCATCCTTGTTCTAGGCCTGAGCCTGGTGGCCCTACCGGCACGACTTAAAATCCACGAAGAAGCAAATCATGCTTGAACCCATTCTACAAACCTCTGAGCTGAGCGTTTCCGCCGGCAGCAAAAAGATTCTCAACCCTGTGTCCCTCGATATACCGGAAGGCGGAGTGTTTGGAATCATCGGACCATCCGGTGCAGGAAAGAGCACTTTTCTCAAAAGCATCAATCGACTCACCGAGCTCTCCAACGGACTCAAAGTTTCAGGGCAGGTCTACCATCGCGGCGATCCGGTATACGGAGTTGGAGTCGACACTGACAATCTCCGCAGCCGCATCGGAATGTTGTTCCAGCAACCGGTTGTTTTTCCCTGCAGCATTCTTGCAAACACCCTCTTCGGGGTCCGCCATTTGGGAAAAGTTCCACGCAAGGAATGGAATAATGTTGCGGAAAAAGCACTGCGCGAGGCTGCTCTCTGGGAAGAAGTGAAGGACCGTTTGAAAAAGCCGGGCCAACAGCTTTCAGTCGGACAACAACAACGGCTTTGTCTCGCCCGGACTCTGGCGACCGGCACCGATGTCATTCTTATGGATGAACCCACCAGTGCTCTCGATCCCCGTTCCACCGAGGCCATCGAGGGCCTGATTCTCGATCTCAAAGAAACTCACACCATCGTCCTCGTGACTCACAACATGAGACAAACCGAACGCGTCTGCCGGACCGTCGCTTTCATCGGCCTCCGCGACAAAGTCGGCACGATGCTGGCCACCGGCAAGCTCACCGATCTCCAGACGAAATGCTGCGAGATCCCGGAACTGGAAGACTACCTCTGCTGCGAACTTACCGAACCAATCCCTAAGGCAAAAGCCTGTTGAACATTTGCCAAATGTGCGACGGCGCTTCCATCCCTTCATCCAAAGCCAAGGATATCTCCTTTTCAAAATTTACACTTTTACGCAATAAATTTACATAATTCCGCAATATAACCGTCATATATAGTGATACAGTGACAATAGAATAGTGAAAGGTGCTCACCACCTGAGATGACACTGAAGATCGAACAAAATCGGCTCCGAACTGTCAGAACATAGTGAAAGCGCTCCTTAGCGAGCGCAGAAGTTTAACCAGCACAAGTAACTGAAATAAGAAATATTCAACCTCGGTGACATGCCGCCCGCATCACGATCGAGGTCCCCGGAAAAATAAGAGATCGAGACCCTTGAAAGCCTCCTTCCCCATGTCCCGCTTCAGAGCGGGACAGCTGAGGACACCCAATCGACCCTGAAAAGGCTGCCTGTCGCCGGACAACGCGACAAACTCATGGCAGCCTATTCCCATTTTAAGAACCTTATCCGATTCCGCCGAACGAATGCCGAAACGGTGGAGGAAGAAAAACGCCCACGTGTGGGAATCGCTTTTTCCTCCGGCGGAGCAAAAGGTCTCGCCCATATCGGAGTGATTCAAGTTCTTGAAGAGAACGGTATCCATGTCGATGTCATCGCCGGAACCAGCATGGGCGCCTACGTCGGCGGACTGTGGGCCTCAGGAATTCCCGGCCCCGAGCTGGAGAAACTGTCAGCATCGATGACTTCGCGGAAAGATCTGTGGGAACTCGTCGACTTCGAAATTCCGCCCCGTCGCGGATTCATCGGCGGAAAGAACGTTCTCAAGCGACTGCGGAAATCCCTTGGAAAAAAAACCTTCCTTGACCTCCCCAAGCCGTTCTTCTGTGTCGCAACAGAACTCAATGGGTATGGACGCGCCCTCCTCAGCGAAGGGGATGTCGCTTCAGCAATTGTTGCCAGCCTTGCCGTTCCGGGAATCGTCCATCCAATCGAAAGAGAAGGAGTCGAATACATCGACGGTGGTGTTTGCGACCCTCTCCCCGTCAATCTCTTCCGCGAAGTGGCGGAAGTGGATAAAATTATCGCTGTCTCTTATACACA
>CAJXQE010000030.1 GCA_913058215.1 uncultured Verrucomicrobiales bacterium | reverse complement strand
TTCGTCGGCAGCGTCAGATGTGTATAAGAGACAGTCTCCGGACTGAATCAGATTTCCAAAACAATTTTCACTCGAGCAGCCGGTGCAATTTGCGGGATGGTCGGCGTGAAAACATCAACGGTAGAGGAGAAGCCTATCATCGTCGCCAGTATGTTTGGAAACACGACAGATTGCGTCGATCACGCTCGTGGAATTCTCGAAGACAAAGGCTACGAAGTTCTCGTGTTTCACTCAACCGGAACAGGAGGGAAGACGATGGAGTCGCTCATTGAGAGTGGTATGGTCAAAGGTGTCCTCGACATTACTACAACTGAGTGGGCGGATGAAGTCACCGGGGCAACTCTCAGTGCAGGTCCGACTCGCCTTGAGGCGGCTGGAAAAGCAGGGATACCTGCGATCGTGACACCGGGCTGCCTCGACATGGCGAATTTCGGAGAGCGCGAGACCATTCCCGAAAAATACGAGGGCCGGAATTTCTACATTCACAATCCGCAAGTGACACTGATGCGGACGAATGTTGAAGAGTGCGCCCGTCTCGGGAAGATTCTCGCGGAAAAAGTAAATGCCTACGTCGCGCCGGTCACTGTGCTCCTTCCGACAAAGGCGATTAGTATTATCAGTGCCGAGGGGCAGGCATTTTACGATCCCGGGGCAGATGCCGCTCTTTTTTCCGCGATCAAAGACAATTTGGCAGACTCCGTTGAGTTGATTGAGGTCGATGCAGAGATTAATGATCAAGCTTTCTCCAGAGCCTGCGCCGAGGCGCTTCTCAAGAATCTCACGGCTTAACCCTGTCAGATCGATGGGCCAAGCCTGTTGAATCGCCCACTTACAGAAACCAAATACTCATGCCACAAGTCAAACACTATGGTTGCTTTCAATTCAATGAAGGCACCTCAGAAGAGACAATCGCCGAATGCTTTTCCGCGATGGAAGGAATGGTCGGGAATATTCCCGGGCTTCTCGATTTCAACTATGGCCCTTACGATTCACCGGAAGGCCTTAACGAGGGATACACTCACGGGTTCATCATGACATTTGAAAGTCCTCAGGCTCGAGACGAGTATTTACCTCATCCTCTCCATGAAGAGGTCAAAGATATTGTTGTTCCGAATCTGGATCGCGTTGTTGTTTTTGATTTTAACATGCCTTTATAGAAGTTCACTCATGTCCGACTCTTTCAATTCCCAATACCCGTCAATCGAGCATCTCCGCGAGAGAGCCCGTCAACGGATGCCGCGTTTCGCTTTTGAATATCTGGAAGGAGGCTGCTTTTCGGAGATTAATCTTCGGCGTAACACAGATGAAATTCGCGAGGTTCAGCTCAAGCCCTGGTATCTGAACGATTATCCCGGTTCCGATCTAAGGACTGAACTCTTTGGGAAAACCTACGACGCGCCTTTTGGCGTTTCACCGATTGGACTTCAAGGATTGATGTGGCCGCGCGCAACCGAGATTCTCGCTAAAGCTGCCCATCAACACAACATTCCGTTTATTTTGAGCACGGTGGCAACAGCCAGCATTGAGACGGTTGCCGAACTGACAGAGGGGAATGCGTGGTTCCAGCTCTATCATCCGACGGAAGATGATTTGCGAAACAAGCTAATCGACCGCGCGGCTGATGCCGGATTCCCCACTTTGGTAATCCTTGCAGATACCCCAACCTTTGCCTATCGCCCGAAAGAGATCAAAAATGGACTTTCCATTCCGCCGCAAATGTCAGTGCGGAACGTTATCCAAATGATGACGCATCCGACCTGGTCATTCAGTCAATTGTTCGCCGGTGCGCCTGAATTCAAAACGATGAAGCCCTACATTCCGGACGGGTTGAACATGAAGCACCTCGGACTCTTTATGAACAAGACATTTTCCGGCCGCCTTAGTTCAGACAAGATCTCGGCGATCCGTGATCGCTGGAAAGGTAAGCTTGTCATCAAAGGGGTCGTTAATGCAGAGGATGCCGAAAAAGCAATTGGTCTGGGGGTTGATGGTATCATTGTCTCCAATCACGGAGGACGTCAGCTCGATGTTGGTCAGTCGACGATCAAGCCGCTGACGGCTCTCGCCAAAGAATTTGGTGATCGGACAACGCTGATGCTCGATAGCGGAGTTCGCAACGGGCCTGACGTTGCCTGTGCACTTGCCAGCGGCGCGAAATTTGCCTTCATGGGGCGCTCATTTATGTACGGCGTCGGTGCACTCGGCGAAGCCGGGGGAGATCATACGATGACGATGCTGAAGCGCCAACTGCAGCAGGTGATGGAGCAGGTCGCCTGTGAAAAAGTGAGTGACTTTCCGAAGCATCTCCTTTCTTGAGAAATGCGCGTGATTCGTGTGAAGAATAAAATTGGAGATCCGATAAATGTCGTAATCCGAAAGCTCGTTTCCGCAAATAGGGTGGATAGAGCGGGGTGACAGAGCGATGGATATCGGGAAAAATTTAGACTCCCTTCATTATCGCCTTTTCTCAGACCATCCAGACATGATTCCTTTTCGCGAGATTTTTTCCGCTTCCTTCGCCTTGTTCCTCTTCTGTCCTTGCCAGGCACAGGATACCAAGCCCGGGGAAACACCGGGCGAAGCGGCCGTCCGGATCGCCAAATTTGAGGGGATTGCCGACCATGCTCTGGTCGTGCCAAAGCTCAATACTTCTCCGCTGCCTGAGTACGATTACGACGCGCTCGACTATGGAATGACCATCGGGATTTCAAGAACTCCCGGCGGACGGATATGGGCGTGTTGGGTGGCGGGAGGAGATAACCCTGATGCGTTTTTCGTCCTGGCAACCAGTGATGACGATGGAGAGAACTGGTCGAAACCACGCCTTGTTGTGGATACGGATACTGAGGCATTGCCGCACAAGAGAAGCACTCTGGTTGGTAATTTGTGGACAGACCCTCTGGGGCGGCTCTGGCTGATTTTTGATCAGTCGATGGACATGTTCGATGGTCGTGCCGGTGTTTGGGCAACAATTTGCGAGAATCCAGACTCGGACGATCCGACATGGTCGGAGCCCCGAAGGATCTGGCATGGTGTGACCTTGAATAAGCCGACGGTGCTTTCAAGCGGTGAATGGATGCTCCCGATTTCACTCGATCAACGAGACGGGTTTGGTCCCTTTAAAGGATGTTTCCCGGATCTGGATCCGATGCGAGGTGCGAATGTTTTCGTCTCTACCGATGAAGGAAATAACTGGGAGCGTCGCGGGATGGCGATCTTCCCCAAGCCGGACTGGCACGAGCACATGATTGTTGAGCGAAAGAGTGGAGCGCTCTGGATGTTGGCCCGGACAGGAAATGGAGTCATGGAGAGCACATCGACCGATGGAGGGAAATCGTGGAGCGATCCCGTCGCTTCAATGATCGAACATCCAGTGGCACGTTTTTTTATCCGGCGGCTGGAATCAGGACGATTGTTGTTAATTAAACACGGAGATCGTATCGATTCTCACAAGGGACGGGTCCAACTCAGTGCGTGGCTTTCGGATGACGATGGGATTTCCTGGAAAGGCGGACTTGTGCTCGATGAGCGAAAGGGCGTTTCCTATCCCGATGGATTTCAAGCTCCCGATGGTCAGCTCTATATTTCCTACGATCGAAACCGGTCCACCGACGGGGAGATTCTGATGGCTCGATTCACGGAGGAGGATGTGATGGCGAAGAAACTGGTCGATTCCCGTTCCCGCTTGAAGATGTTGATCAGCCGACCGCAGGCTGGAGATTTTGTGGAGCTATTCGATGGAAAGACTTTCGCGGGATGGGAGCAAGATGGCAATTGGATCATCGAGGACGGTGCATTCTATCGAAAAGAGAAAGGCGGCTCGCTCACCTTTCGGAAGAGCAAAGTGCCGGATGACTTTGAGCTTCAATTCGAGTGGAGGGTTTCCAAGGCTTGTAATTCTGGAGTCTACTACCGGCCCGGTCAGGTTGAGTATCAGATTCTAGACAATGTCCACAGTCCCTATGGCGAGAATGCGCGTCAGGCCGCCGGCTCACTCTTCTTTTGCATGGCACCAAAGGCAGACGTGACGAAGCCATTCGGCGAATGGAATTCCGGTCGGGTGATTTGTCAGGGGTCGGTGATCGAACACTGGATGAACGGCGAGCGAGTTCTATCTTTCGATTACGAGGATCCCAAGTGGGCCGAATACGTCGAATTGCTTGGAATTCGGGGAGGAGACCTAAAGGGGCGTGGAGGCTTTCTTTCTTTGCAGGATCATGGGCAGGATGTCTGGTTTCGGAATCTCCGCTGGCGAAAGATCCTTTCAGGCGAAGTCATTACACCGGATCCGAATTTCGAACCTATGACGGTGACTGGAGCTGCCTTGAAAGCGGAGCAGGATCGAGTGAAGCGGATGTTGGAGGCGAAAAAGAAATAGATGTCGTTCGAATTTTGGATCGTTGCTCCGTAGTTTTTTGGTGCACCATTGCTTTGGTCGGGAATGGTCTTCCCGCAAGCGTGGGTACTTCCTGAATGTTTAAGTGGGTTTGCATTGCGGCCGTTCTTTCATACCGGCCATGTTTGGGCAGATGCCGTATCAAACGATTGCTTATCTGGGGACTTTCAAAGAAGGTTGGCCACTTTCTGCCCCGGCGCAGAAAATTGTGCTAAAGCAAATCTGAGGTTTGAACTGAATCGCGATAGCGATGAGGATATAGGCATGATGAAATCTCATATCCTCACGATTGTCGCGATGTTTCTCATCGCATCGCTCAGTAACGCACAGGAAGGAAAGCCCAATGTCTTGTTGTTGATGTCAGATGATCTGAACACCTCATTAAGTGGATATGGGCATCCTCAGTGCAAGACACCCCGACTGGATGAGTTGGCAAAGAGAGGAATGCGTTTTGAGAATATGCACTGTCAGTATCCTGTCTGTGGTGCATCGCGGGCCTCTCTGATGACGGGGCTCTATCCTTACACGAACGGCATGCTTGGAAACGAAGGTGATCTGCGGAAGAACCTGCCGGATGTCGTCACGATGTCGCAGCTTTTTCGAAAGGGTGGTTACCATGCGGGGCGGGTCAGTAAGATTTATCACATGGGCATTCCCACAGAGATTCTGGAAGGAACTGCAAATCATGACGACTCTCTCTCCTGGGATGAGACTGTAAACATCAAGGCGCTGGAACAGAATGCGCCCGGAACAAGAACGGAATGGTCACCATTGGATAAAGGGTCTCAGACCTTTACCGGAGTGGAGGCGTCGACGGGTGATCTGGAGCACGCTGATGGCATGGCTGCGGAGGCGGCGATTGAGTTTTTGAAAGAGAATAAGGATAAGCCTTTCTTTCTCGGCTGTGGGTTTGTCCGGCCTCATGTGCCCCTTGTAGCGCCGTCGAAGTACTTCGATCTCTATGATCGCGATTCCATGATTGCTCCGCTTGTTCCGGAAGGGGACCTCGATGATGTGCCGGGAGTGATTCGCAATTACAAGGCGAATTCCCGATACGGCGTCACTCCGGAACTGCATAAAGGATTGTTGGAAGCATACTATTCGAGCATTTCCTACATGGATGCTCAGGTAGGAAGGGTGCTGGATACTCTGGATGAGTTGGGATTGAGAGAAAATACGATCGTCATTTTCTCGAGCGATCATGGATACTTGTTAGGGCACCACAATAAATTTCAGAAACAGCACTTATTCGAGGAAGCGACGCGAGTCCCTTTTATTCTCAGCGTTCCCTGGATCCCGGAGACCCACGGGAAGTCTTGCAAGCAAATCACAGAACTGGTGGACTTGTATCCGACTGTAGCTGAGCTCGCAGGATTGAAGGCTCCGGATAGCCTTCAGGGGCAGAGCATGGCGAGTTTGTTGAGAAACCCGGCTGAGAGTAGCTGGAGTAAACGCTTGGCTTTTACGATCAGTCGGAGCGGTGGAGAATCGATACGGACAAACCGTTGGCGATACACTCATTGGGGATATGGATCTAAAGGAGAAGAGCTCTATGATCTTGAAAAGGACCCCGGTGAATTTAACAATTTGGCTAAGGACCTGAACTACCATGTTTTTCTCGCTGCTTTACGGACCCAACTGGACGCCAAACGCAGCGAAGCGGGATACGATCCGAAGAAATACAAGTAAGGTGGATTGTTCAGTTTCATTGCTGTCCTAACCCCCTTGATGATTGCAAAGCTTTTCAGTTCACCATTTCCTCTTTTCATTGCCGGCTGCCTGCTTGTTTCTCCGGATCTCCGTGGAGACGCAACTATTGCCTCCGTCTTTGGGGATAATATGGTGTTGCAACGAAATCAGGAGAATTCGGTTTGGGGGAAAGCAGATCCGGGAGAGGTGGTCACGGTCACTTTCGCCGGAGTGTCGGTCAAAGGAACTGCCGATCCGGAGGGCCGCTGGAAAGCCACCCTTCCAGCGCTCAGTGTCAGGAGAGTGGGGGAGGATTTCGCAGTGCGTGGAACGAGTGGGGAAGAGCAGGTTTTAAGCAATGTGGTCGTGGGTGAAGTTTGGTTTTTTTGCGGGCCTTCAAACATTCTATGGTCAGTGAGGGCTTGCGATAATCCGAAAGAAGAAGTGGCGAACGCTAATTATCCGGAGATTCGTTTTTTTAAAACCGGAAGAAAACTTGCAGACGTACCTCAGGAAGATTGTGAAGGGGAATGGACGGTTTGCAGTCCACGAACCGTTGGAGTGGCCTCGGGAGTGGCCTATTTTTTCAGTCGAAAGATTCATCTTGATGCGGATGTTCCCGTTGGGGCCATGCAGAGCTTTTGGAGCAGCAGCCGGGTTGAAGGGTGGACCAGTGAGAGTTCTGTCAGGGGCGTGCCTGAATTGAACCCGATCGTAGATTGGTGGGATAAAGCGGTTGATGGATTTGATGCTGTTGCCAGCGAAGAGAGATACGCGATGGCCATGAAGAAGTGGGAAGCTGAAGCTGCCACGGCAAAGACCGGGGGGAAACCTGAGCCCGCCAAGCCGAGGAAGGCTCAGAGCCCGGCGAAGTCGACTCACAAGCCGGGGCGACTGTTTAATGGCATGGTGAACCCACTGATCCCCTACGGAATTCGCGGCGCGGTAACTTACCAGGGACTGGGCAATCTCTACTGGGCGGAACATGGCAAGGCTCTAACTTCGTCGATGTTTAAAGATTGGCGCGAGCGCTGGGGACAGGGGGCTTTTCCGATTGGAATGATTCAGCCGGCTCCCTTCGACTGCTCCAGATATGGCAAACAGAATGCCGACGCCTATGCCTGGCAACGGGAGAACCAACTTTTGATTCTGGAGGAGCTTCCCAATATGGGCCTCGCTCCGACGATGGATCTAGGAGAGATCGACGAGATTCATTTTCGTAACAAGCAGGATGTTGGAAAACGAATGGCTCTTTGGGCATTGGCCGAAGTATACGGTCAGAAAGTGGCGTTTGCCGGACCTGTGTATGACTCGATGAAAATCGAAGGAAACAGGATTCGGGTTCGGTTTAAAAATTCCGGAGAAGGTTTAATGACGAGTGACAAAAAATCACCGAGTGAGTTTGTGATAGCCGGAGCGGATGGGAAATTCTTTCCAGCTGACGGGATAATTGAGGGTGACTCGGTTTTCTTACAAAGCGAAAAAGTTCCGCATCCGAAGGCAGTTCGGTTTGCGTGGAGTGACACTGCTATTTCCAACCTGATTAACAGTGACGGATTGCCCGCTTCGATTTTCCGATCTGATTCACCGAAGAAGCAGTAGGACGGCACACGTCTCTGGATTGGACTATTTCCGCCACGACGGTCCGGTCGAATCCAGGGGGAAACGGTCGGGGATATCCCGGGGCTGCTCTTTTCCTGTCGCATTCTCTTCCATCGCGATTCCTTTGGTCTCGCACAGGATCTCAAACGCTTTCCCCTTGTTCGTCTGAATTCGGTTACCGGTAATTCGGGTTTCTATCGGCGGCAGTGTTGCTTTTGAGTCTCCTTTCATTCCGATCAGGATATTGTGCTCGCAGTTTAGAAAGGTGTTGTTAGTGATCGTCGCACGCTTGACTTGAAAATAGGCATTGGCAGGTGAGTCTGGAACTCCCAGCATGAAGCAGAGCGCACTGCGCTCGTCATCGCCGGTTAGATTCTCAAAGCGGTTTCCGGTGACGAGATGTCCTTCTCCAATCACGCGAACTCCCCCTGAGCCTTTTGCTTCGTTTCCGAGGAATGTGTTTTCCTCAACCCGGCAGTTATTTCCATGACGCAATGTTAGTGTTCCGGATACAGCGATGAAGTGATTTCGGCGATAGATATTCTTGCAGGATTTGTTGGAGATGCATTCTGCTTCGCCGTCACACTTCTCAAAGAGGTTTTGTTCTACAATGCAGGCGGCTGAGAGCATGGATGTTTTGCTGTCACCAATTCGAATCGTTTCCCCTCCGTTCCGGCCGAGTCGTTGCCTTGGACCGAAGTGGTTGTGATCGATGTGATGAGCGACATTTTCGTCTGCTGCCAGCCAAACAACCAGAGTTGGGCCCTCCGTCGTCTTCCCGGCGAAGTAGCAATGATCTATCCGGTTGTTGCTGCCATAGACGGATACGAAACGTGAAGATTTTTTTGAGCTGCCCGCTTTTGCATCACTCGTGACCGCACAGTTTGTAAATCGGCAGTGGTGGGCGAGATCACGAGAACCACGCCTGAACTCGATCGATTCGGTTCCAGTTGGATTCTGAAACCAAAGGCCATCGACCAGAAGGTGCTGCCCGGCCAGAGCAATTCTGGAATCTCCTTTCAGGATGACCTTCCCGGGAGTTTCTGCCCTGAAGGTGATCGGGTTTTCCCGCTTCCCCTTGGCCTTGATTTTTAGATGGGAATCCTTCCAGGTTCCGTTTTGAAGAACAAGGGTGTCTCCGGGCTTTAATTTCTCCGATACTGCTTCAAATGCTTTTAGATCACCTGCCGCGACGCGAAATTCATTGGCCTCTAAATTTACTAAGAAAAAGAGAACGAATGCGAGAGAGAGGGGTTGAATCATGAGGACGCAAGGAGCGTGTGTAGCAAGGTTCAGGAAAATGGGCTAGTCAATTTTTCCGATCCGTGAAAGGATGAACGTATGAAGTCGAATTTGTTTTTGAGTGAGAGAAGAAGCATTGGTCGCCGCGAGTTGATTCGAGGGCTTGGTGCCAGCGCGGCACTGTCAGTTCTCCCGTCGGTCCGTGCCCTTGATGCGGGGAAAGATTCTCTTCCGATGCAATTTTACAAGAGCCTCACCGAGGAGCAACACGGTAAAATTTGTCTGGCGGTGGACCATTCAAAGAGAAGTTTCGTAAGCAATTGGTGGTATGTTTGCCCCGAACAGAGGCTTCACACTTTCTACACCAAAGATCAGCAGGATTTGGTGAAACAGATCTTTGAGTCTCTTCATCATCCTGAGCATCGGGAGAAAATGAGCTGGCAGGTGAAGAAAGATCTGATGGGGGATATCAAGAATACGCCGTCGGTTGGTTTCTTTGGAACGCCAGAGGATGAGAACTTTGAATTTATCTACACGGGGCATCATGTGACGCGCCGGTGCAACGCTCATACCAATAAAGGGCAGGGGTTTGGTGGTGAGCCGATCTTCTACGGGAATTTTGCGAAGGCATTTCGTGAATCCAAGGATCACGAAGGGAATCCGTTCTGGTATCAGGGGCTTCTCTTCAATGAGTTTGTCAGTGCTCTGGACGGCAAGCAGCAGGAGCAGGTGTTGGTGGGGCGCGAGCCGCGTGGAGAAAAGCCGAATGTTGTGATCGAAAAGCAAAAAACCGATTTGCCGGGCCTGCGTTGTGCTGACTTGAGCAAGGATCAGCAAGGGAAGTTGCTGGAGACAATGCGACAGATGTTGGTGTGTTTTCGCCCTGACGATGTTGCGGCGACAATGAAGTCCATAGAAGACAGGAGCCTGATCGATCAACTCTTTGTCTCCTGCTACGGAGACCGTTATGATATTGGAAACGACGGGGTCTGGGATACCTGGCAGATTGAGGGGCCGGAGATGGTTTGGTACTTCCGCGGAGTGCCTCACATCCATGCCTATTTTCATCTGACAGCTTGAGTGGCACTCTTTCGAGTGATTTTGAAACCAGCAATAAACTGGACTGACGGGCTGATCCCTTTATAGTTAAAGGCAGGTGATGGTTCCGGTGCCGGAAAGGCTCTCGGGATTGTTTCTAACTCTCCTCTGAAAATAATGAAATCGAAAGAAAGTGAGTCGCCGGGCATTTCTGTGCCTGAAAAGTCGGACCATCTTGGCAGGAAGATCCGCTGGAAGTGGATGGCGGGTTCCTCGGCTGCAGTTGGTGCTGCCGCAGTGTCGGTCCCTGCGTTTGCTGATACCGTGCAGATTACGCTGACGAATAATCAGCTGTCACAAACTGCCAATACTCTTAATGCAGATTTCACGGGCGACAGTATGGAGGATCTGATTGGAATGGAGCCGACAGCCTTTCGGGTGACTGCTGCCCCCACTTCCAACAGTACGGTTGTCAAATATCGCGCAACCAGCTCGGTTTCCATTCAACTCCCCGGTAGCGTTTACCTGGGGTTCGCAAAATTCAGCGTAAACAACGATTCCAATTTGGAGCGAACTCAAACCAGTAATCGTTTTCCGAATTATAACGTGACGGCTGTCGGAGGCGCTAGCGTTGGCGGGACTGCACCCGGGACCGCGGAAGGATTACACCCGGTTATTTTTTCAGACCCGAAGATCAACGACGGTCAGCCAACGAGTGGGTTTCTGGAAGTAAAAACTTCCAACCTCCCCGAGAACACGATTCAACTGGTGCGTCTGGTTTTTGACGACGCCAGTACCGCTGCACCCGCAGGAGTCGTGATTGGGGGAACTGTCGATGAATCTCCGGTGCCGGCAGTATATGAAGCGGAGCGATTAGCTCGTGAAGCGAAGCGAGCTGCGCTGCGCAAGAAGATTAAAGCGAAGATCAAAAAGTTTAAAGGCCTTCTACGCAGAGCGGTGAGGGCTAAAGACAAACGCAAAATCAAATTGATACGTAAAAAGATCAGTAAAGAAAAGCGTCGCTTACGTGCTGTCTAGGATTCCTAGATGATGTAGCTAAGAGTCACTGTCAGTGCGAAGCCGATCAGGGAAATCGCGACGGAAAGGATCGTCCAGGTTCTTAATGTCTGCGCTTCATTCATGCCGAGGTATCGTGAAATAATCCAGAAGCCGGAATCATTCACATGGGAGAGCATGGTGGATCCCGCGGCAATGGCGATAACAATCAAGGCAAGATCAGACGGACCGTAAGATCCTGCCTCAACGATGCCGGCCATTAAACCGGCAGCCGTGATCATTGCTACGGTTGCAGATCCCTGCGCTACCCGGACAATCATTGAGAAGAGGAATGCCAGAACTACAGCTGAAATTCCGAAGCCTCCCAACCAGTTTGCGAGGGCATCTCCGACACCGCTGGCTCCGAGGATTTGTTTGAAGACACCACCGGCCCCGGTGATGAGAATAATGATGCCGGCAGGGCCGAGGGCCTTTGTGCTAAGGTCGAGCAATTTGTCTTTGCCTACTCCCCGGAGCACCCCAAGGAAAACCAGGGCGAGCAGGGTGGCCAGAAGCAAGGCGACCACCGGATGGCCGAGGAAAGCTATCAAGGTTTGGAGAGAACTTGGGTCTTCCGCTTTCGCCCAGGTGCTACCCAGAACAATGAGCACGATAGGAAGCCCCATGATGAACGCAACGAGGCCGAAATTTGGAAGAGGGCCGGCGTCTTCTGATTCTTCGAAGAATGCAGGAATGTCGACTTTGATGTTCTTGCAAACCAGTGGCACGAGAAAAATACCTACGATGATCGCAGTGGGCAGTCCGATTGCGATTCCGTAAAGGATGACGCGACCAAGATCGGCACCCAGAATTTCAGCGACCGCAACCGGTCCCGGAGTAGGAGGGACAAAGGCATGGGTTACTGCCATACCGCACACCAGCGGAAGACCGAATAGAAGGAGCGACTTTTTCGTGTCACGTGCCAGGGCGTAGATGATCGGGGCCACGATTACGAGTCCAACGTCGAGGAACACAGGAATCGAAATGAGAAAGCCGGTCAGCAACATTGCCCAGGAAGCCCGTTTCTGTCCGAATAAATTAACCAGCGAATTTGCCAGCGTTTTAGCCCCGCCGGAATTTTCCAGGATTTGGCCGAAGATTGCTCCAAGCCCGATGATGGTGGCGATGAAGCCGAGCGCACCGCCCATTCCTTTAACAACGGTGTCAGGAATATCTCCGAGGGGCATTCCGGCGGCAATTGCAACAAAGACACTGGCAATAATGAGAGCGATGAAAGCCTGCAGTCGCAGTACCAGAATCATCACGAGCAGCAAGACAATGGCTGCTCCCAATACGCCGAGAAGATATCCGAGTCCGTGCGTCGGGGCCTCGGCTGCGGCAGCGGCAGCCAGAAATGTAGGAGAAATAGTCATAAGCGGTGAGAAAAAGTAAATTGGAGCCTCTGAGTTAGCGAGAAGCTGGATTCGAGTCAAGAAATTCCTCCATGGTGCGATCGTTCTTCACTTGGAAAAATAATAGATCTTAGGCATTCCGGCCGCCGGTTGTTTCACTTTCGACTTTTCCACATAATTGGATTCGGCCCACTTTTCCCAAAAGATTTCCATCTTCGCGACTCTGTCTGGATATTCTTTTGCCAGGTCATGCAATTCGGTTCGGTCTTTTTCGATATCGTACAATTCCCATTGCTCCCTGAAATTCGTCCACACCAGTTTCCACTTACCCATTCTAATGGCACGGTTTCCCTCGTGTTCAAAGTAGAGGGGGCGTTCTGGAAGTTTCTCTCCTTTCCAAACAGGGTTCAGACTAATCCCGGCAAGGGGCATGACAGGTTTTCCTTCCCATTCATCAGGGTAGTGAGCCCCTCCTTCTTTCAAAAGTGTGGCAGATAGATCCACAATGTGGGCAGGTTGTCGGTCCAGTTGTCCCCTTGCTGTAATTCGATCGGGCCAGTGAAAGATTGCCGGCGATGAAATTCCGCCTTCATGATTGTAATGCTTATAAAGACGAAAAGGGGTGTTGCAGGCATTGGCCCACCCGGTTCCATAACTATGAAAAGTTCCCGCTTGTCCCATTTTCTCCAGCTCTGCTCCCTTATAAAGAAGGTTCTTCGGATAAGGGTTGTTGTCGAAACCGAGAGGATCCCATTCCGCACAGGCCCCGTTGTCTGACAGAAACACAATCAATGTCTTCTCCAGTTCTCCGTTCTTCTTAACATTTTCGACGATGCGTCCTACGTTCCGGTCGAGGATTTCCACCATGGCAGCGTAAGTCGCCATTCGCCGCGCCAGATCTGCCTGACGTTCTTTGGAGAGGCTCTGCCAATCCGGGATCTGCTGATCATACCAAGGGGAATCGAGATTTCGATTCGGGACCTTGGTGACACGTCCGCGTGGTGACAATTCCTGAGCTTCGGAAACAAGGCCCAGTTCTTTCATTCGACGGTGTCTCTCCTCGCGGATTGCATCCCATCCTTTTTCATAGACCTTTACATATTTCTCGATCATCTGCCGTGGCGCATGCAATGGGAAGTGCGGCGCATTGTAGGAAAGATAGAGAAAAGCGGGTTTCCCATCGGCTCGGGATTGATCAAGGAATTTCAGGCCGTAGTCCGTGATCGCATCGGTGGCGTAAAAGTCTTCCCCGTAGCCCGGTTTGTCCCGGTCTTCAGGAAGTCGAACGAACAGATCCTTTCGCCAAAAACTTGCATAGGCTTTGAAGTGTCCAAAGAATTCATCGAACCCGCGTTCGGTGGGAATGCAGTCAGGATTACCCTTGCCCCTGAGATGCCACTTCCCGGAGAGGTAAGTCCCGTATCCAGCTTTACGAAGTAGACTCGCGATGGTCACGCTCCTGTCTGTCAGGAATCCCCGATATCCCGGAAGCCCGTTATCGGCAGTCATGGCGCCCACTCCAGCCGCGTGAGGATACAAACCGGTAAGCAGGGACGCACGAGTCGAGCAGCAACGCGCTGTATTATAGAGCTGGGACATGCGGAGCCCACCCTCCGCGAGTTTGTTCAAATTTGGCGTTTCGATTTCTCCGCCATAGCAGCCAAGGTCTGAGTAGCCCAGGTCGTCTGCCAGGATCAGGATGATATTTGGTTTCTCTTCACCTCTTGCCATGAGCGAAAACAGAAAGAGTGAAACGAGAAAAATGAAGAAGTGATGAAGTCGCATTGGAAGTCAGGTATTTCAGAGAGGCAAACTTCTGCCCGGCGTTAAAAATAAGTTTAGATCATACTACACAATCGTCGTCTCCCGAATAGACGAAATCATTGAAGAGAGAATTGGGCTTGTCTCAGTCACGATGAATACTCATTCTCTCAGTGTGTCTGATTTACGCTATTTGATCACGTTCATTTTCATTGCTGTCACAATCCCGGCAGGGGAGGGCTTGAAAGCGCACCCTGAATCGAAACCGGATGGAGACGCCCGCAAGGGAGGTGTCGAGAGGACCGCCAAAAACGAGAGCAGACTGAAGCTGAGCGTTGTGGAAGCGGGACAGGAAGTTTCAATCCCGGCGATGATCCGGGTTCTCGATGAGAAAGGTCAAGCGGTGAAGATCCCCGGTTTACAGGATCGATGCGTCGGCCTTCCTAAGAAATTTCGACAGATGGGGTGGTATGTTTTGCCTGCCTCTGAAACCTTGTCACTCCCCGCATCGAAGTTGACCCTTGAGCTTGTATCGGGATTGGAGAGAACCCGGAAGAGTGTTGAGCTCGATCTTGGGGAAGGAGAGACTCATGAGTGCCGGATTGAATTGAAGCGATTCTGGAATTCGTCCGAGGCAGGTTGGGTTTCAGGAAATACACACCTTCATTTGAAAGACTTAAGCAGAGAAGAAGCCGACCGCTATCTGAGCGAAGTTTCCGCTGCTGATGGACTTCAAATGGTGTTTGTTTCCTATCTGGAACGAGCCTTGGTGGATCGGACATACATCAGTAATGGGTATTCGCGAGCTGACCTGACTTCCCTTTCTTCGCCGGTCACCCGTTTTGGAAACGGTCAGGAATACCGTCATAACTTTGGTGGTGGTGGGGAAGGCTACGGGCATGTTCTTTTTCTGAACCAAAGCGAAAGAGTTCTTCCCTCCAGCCTGGGACCGGGAATTGCTCAACAAGAGGACGACGGCACCGTGCTTCGTTCCGGAATCCAATCAGCTCGTGATCAGGGATCCACGATCCTTTGGTGTCACAATCAGTTTGGATACGAAGACATTCCATCGTGGCTATCTGGCCTGGTTCATGCACAGAATATTTTTGACGGTGGGAACAGCGGTAGCTACGGGGACACTTTTTACCGGTATCTGAATTTGGGGGTGCGTGTTCCTTTTTCGACCGGAACAGATTGGTTTATCTACGATTACTCAAGGGTGTATGCCCAAATGGGGGGAGGCGATTTGTCGCCCGGGAACTGGCTCGCAGCTCTTCGGAAGGGGAGGACATTCATTACCAATGGACCGCTTCTTGAATTCACCGTGAACGGCAAAGGGCCAGGTGAGGAAATTCCCTCCGCAGACGAAGTATCGATTCGGTATCGAGTTCTCTCGCGCGAGAATGTGGGAATGCCGGAATTGATTGTAAATGGCAGCGCCTCTGAATTATCTTCGACGAAAGTAACCGGGCATCCCGGATGGTTCGAAGCTGAAGGGGAGCTCACAGTAGCTCTTGCCGAACCGGCCTGGCTTGCTCTGAGGGTCAATCCTGAAAACGGGGTTACCAATGAGTTCCAGAGGCAGATCTTTGCTCATACCAGCCCCGTCTATGTGAACACGAGTCGAGGAGAACTCTTTCACCCGGAAACAGCGCATTTGATGATCAAAGAGATTCAGTCGGATCTGGCTGTGATTGAGGCAGAGGGAGTTTTCGCTACCTCTACCGAAAAGGAGACGGTGAGTGCACTCTATGAGGAGGCCATTCGAGCCTTACAGCAGAGACTGAAGAATTGAATCTGCTCAGGCTTCGATACTCAGTTTGCGGATCCGATTCTAGTCGGTCAATGAAACGGGGCCGAAAAGACTCGATTCGATTTCGATCGAAACCGTTTCACCGGGAATCAAATTAGCGTCTTCATCCAACGCAATCACCACGCGGCGTCCCCGAACAATTTGCCCGCGAATTGGACTTGCTCGTTCCGGTAACGAATAGACAGCCGGGCTGATCTGGATGACACGTCCGGTAATCACTCCGGTATCTTTCAAGGATACCGTAGGATAAATGTTTGCCGGAGTACCAATCACAACGGCACTCAAATCGCTTTCCGGTAAAAAGCCGACCACGCGAATGGGCCCCTTAATCAATAAGGAGGCAATAGTACCGCCGGGTTCAACGACCTCTCCGGGCTGTCGATCGACCTGAGCCACGGTTCCCTCCTGTTGAGCACGCAAGGTGAAGCCGTCGCGCCGGATACTGAGGAGCTTCAGAGCCTCTCCCTGAGCATCCGTGGCACTTACGATGCTCTCTTTCATTTCATCCATGCGGGCCAGCGCAGAAATTTTCTGTTCTTTTGCGTAGTCCACATCTGCGGCTAGCGCAGCAATGTGATCCGGCATCAATTTCAAAGTCTCGCTAAGGATTGACTCGCGGGAATTTTTCTCCGCGAGTGACTCTGCACTGATTAATTTTTTCTCCAGAAGGGGTTTGAGACGTTCGATCTCAGTTGTCAGTGCTTTATGCTCGACTGCCCTCAATCGAAGCTCCAACTCCGCCTCACGGAGAGCCTTCTCAGCATCTTGTAAGGTCGACGAAAACTGACGTTCCAAAGTTAATCGATCCAATTGGGCTTCAAGGCGAGCCCGAACGATCCGCTCTTTTTGAACCGCATTTTCTGCGTCGATAACACTGGTATCCAGATGCGCAATGATATCTCCCGCATCCACGTGATCGCCAACCTCTACCTCTACACTTGCGACGCGAGCCGATTCCAGCGAGGCAACGTTTTCAACAACTCGCTCCGCCGTTCCTGACATCACCCGATACTTGCCACCATTCGAGTAGAGAAGGGCTGCGAGAACGATGAAAAATACAAAAACCAGCAAGGGCCAATGTTGGCGAACCCCTTTCCACCAGGGACGCCGGTATCGGGTGACATGTTTCTCTTCATCTGTTGTAACCATAGTTCTTAGATTTCTACAGATGAACGTTGCATGAGGAGATTTGGCTCTTCGATGTCAGGAAGCTTCCGGATCTCATCCATTAAGAGATGTTGTGAATCCGCATGGGCCAGGCTGGTCTGGTAAGAATACTCCAGCAGGTCTCCCTGGGTTGCTTCACGGACAGCGATTAGCGTTGCCGATTTCAGGTGGTTTTCAAAAATTGACTTCAGTTTCTCATGCGACTTTGAATCCGGTGGCAGAAGAAAGCGCAGCAGGCCCTCAAACTCACTCTTTGCTGAGAAGGGCGCCCAGTGCAAATAAAGAGCCGTGGCGCAGAAAAAGAGCGCGCCAACCGTTGCGACAGCAAAGACACGTGCCCCGCAGCCAATTCCGACGGCCAGGCAACAGAATAGAAAAACCATATCGCGAGGATCACGAACCGGGGTCCTGAACCGGATAATGGCAAGCGCCCCCAAAATTCCCAATCCCCTCGCCAGGTTGTTGCCGATGACCATAATCATCATGCATGAGGTAATTGATGCGAGGAGCATCGCCTGTACAAATACCCGGGAGTAGGAAAACCCGTGGTGCGTCATCCGGTAGACCGTCGTGACCACGGAACTGAGAATGAAAACGAAGGAGAAAGCAACGAGGACTTCCGTGAGATTCAGCAGCCGGTTGGGTCCAAGCAGTAATTGGAGGTTTTCCATAAAATCTTAATCAAATATCTTTACCATTTGGAATCCGGCGAACTGTTTTCACTGCCCTCAGTATATTCAAAGCCTGCACTGAATGATTCCATTCGAAGCGCGGCGGAATACTTACAGAAACCAACTCGAACGAGACTGAAGGCTCGCACAAAATCCATCATCCATCGAGGGATTCCCATTTTACTTTTCAATTCCATGACGCAACCGGCATATTCTGAGCGCAGTCCCGTTTGCGTGTCAATCCTCCGAAAACGTCGATTGTTTACATATCCGAAATCGTAACTTGGAGTCATTTGATAGGAAACCTGGGTGTCGAAGGTCACACGGGCGTAGTCTTCAAGCCGTCCCATATAGGATTCTCTCTCATACTGGATCATCAAAACAGGTTGCCCTCCAATTTCCTGAGTGAGTCGAATGAAATCCAGGTAATTCATATGCTCCTTCTCGCTGGAGAAGGGGATATGAGCCTTCGGGTTAAGAAATAATTCTGGAGAATACACGTCGGACTTCAGCACGGATCGACTCTTGACGATAACTGCTCCGAGTTTTCGTTTGATTTCAACGAAGTAAGGCGCCTTGCCATCGGTCCCATAGGTTCGTATGCGAAGTTTGAATCGATTGAGTGACTCCACTTCTTTCGCGTAGTGTAAGGACAAATTGCGATTGTCCAATTGGATGGTTCGAACCAGGTATTTAGGAATCTCGCCAATACCGTGCTTATCGTTGACGACATGAGGCTGAATATACTTTCGAATCTCCGGCATCAGGGAATACGGAACGATGTATTTCGCTTCATGCCGTTCGATTCGGAGATCATCGCCCAGCTTAAATCGCCCCGCCTGCTCCGGCTGTACCGGAGTGGCGACTTGATCTGGAACCTTGGATAAAGCTTGGGACATCGTAAATCGAGTAAATCAATGAAAGGGGATAACAATAATTCGGTAGAAACGTCGAGATTCAGTTTCTTCGATTTCGATTTGAATCTCTCTCTCCTCCGTCTCAGCACTGACTTCCTGCAAAGTCATCCAGTTGGCTGGAGGCGAAAGCGTATCGGTGGATTGGATGGTGTATCTCACATTCGGTAAAGCGGTAAAGTGGAGGATCAAGCCTGTTGCTGTCGAGGAAATTGATAAGTTGAGAAAACTTTTCGGATCAGACGGTGAGGTGCCTTCGTTGAATTCGTCGATATTGGTGCGTCCGTCAGAGTCAAGATCCAGGCCTGAGTCATCGACTCCCACAATCAGTCCGTGGATAATCTCCCATTCGTCATTCATTCCGTCGCGGTCAGAGTCTCCCGTAACGCCGACTTGAGGAATGTCAGCAACCCAGTTTTCCGGATCATTTCCAAACTCAAAGAAATTGAGGCGTTGGAGAGAGGACCCACTTCCATCTGCTACCACCGGCCACGGACTGGCGTCTTTATAATCAATTTCCTCCATCGTGTAGTAGGGGACAATGAAAGACTCAGCAAAATCTGCCGAACCGGGATATTTCAATTCGATCTCTTCCCCGGAATTATCCAGTTTTCCAGACCATGGGCCGTAAATTTCAATGTTCTCAGGGATGCTGAATTTCGTGCGAAAGCTCGCCAATTGTCCGGGACTCGCTGCGGGATCAAATCCGACTACAAGAACACGTTCTCCCGCTTCAAGGGAAACGCCCGCAGGGAAATCGAAATCGACTGCATTTCGTAGATGCCAGGTATCATTGAGGGCGGCATTGCCGTACCCCGGCACGCCCGTGTCGGTTCCGTAAAGCGGCACGGTCGAGCTGGAGGTGTTGGTCAATTCGATGAACTCGTCGGTGCTGTTGTCCACCCCGCCGGCTAAATCAGTGGGATGATAGTGAATTTCTGAAATAACGACAGGACCGACACGTGGAAGTGAATTTGCGGCCCCGAGGGTGTTAGACGTCTGTAGAACGAAATGGACTTTTCCCTGGCTGTCTTCATAGCGGCCGCTCGTAACTCCATTGGGTGATGCCTTAAAATCCCAGCCATGATAATACCCGGTCAAATCACTGTTAGTGTTTCCGCTGAAGAGGTAGGCCTGCTCTCCATATTCGGATAGCAGAAAGGGATTAGGTCCGCTCGAGAAATCGCTCTCGTCGAATATCACAAAGCCACCGGCTGGAATGGTGGTTCCATCTGGAATCCTGAATTTCCTGGGAACAGCAAACTCGTCGCTCAAAAACCAACCGCCAATGTCGATGTCGTCTGGACCGGGATTGTGTAATTCGATGGAATCCACTTCAGGTAAATCTGTATGAGCGAGTAGCTCGTTAACTACGACAGGAGAAATAGCTAAGGGAATAACTGTGGTTCCCGGTGTTCCTCCTTCGAGGCCGCTGATCCGCCAGCTGTCTTTCAGGTCCCACGTTTCCCATCCACCCCGATCATTTTTAATCACGAGTGAAAATCCCAATCCATCGGTCAAGGGCTGCCATGAGTCCCTGAATTTAAACTCGAGAATTTCTTCTCCAACGGCATCTTCCAATCGGAGCGTTTCGCCGCCGTTGTCGAGTGATCCGTAAAATTCGCCAGCTACTGGAAGTCCAGATCCATGCCGGGCAGTGAAGGCAGCCTCGTTGGAAACCACCAGAGCATACTCGCCGGGAAGAAGACTTGTTACCGAACTGCCGGTGAAATCGAAGGCAATCCCTTTGGTGAAATTGTTCCCGTTCAGGTCCAGTGATTCGGTGTTCGAAGTATTGCGTAATTCAACGAATTCAAAATCCTGTGGATCCGGACTGATCGAATCAATGGCGGTGGGATGATACATCACTTCTGTGATTCTTAAATGCTCCTGGAGTAATGAAGGATCGCCGATGTAGCCTTTGGAAGATACTAATTCGCCTTGCTTGTTACGGAACTCGATTGTTTCGCCCCGGGCTGACAGCTGCCCATCGTAGCCCCCCTGGACAAATCGATACTGTCCGCCAGTGACCGCATCGCCCCTTGCCCTGAAAGCTTTGGAGTTTCGGGCGACGTGAAGGAGTCCTATGTAATCATCACCCACTGTGCCGGTGCCCGAAGGAATCACTGATCCCGGAGGAAATGTGAAGTTAACCGCCCCGGAAATTGACCAGGCGGAAATGTCGACCGACGTGCTCTCCCGGTTCTTCAATACGAAGAATTCCTCGTCCTGATTTCCGCTGGCGGGAAGAAAATCCACGGTCTCTATGGTAATGCTAGGAGTGCCCGGCTGTGCGGCGGGAACAGGCTTGCCGCCAAGAGTGCGGCTGGAGGAGAAAAGGTAATCCCGCTTAGCAGGAAGCCACTCGCTCACGATCCGGGCGGATGCCGTGCGAGCCTCGTTTGCATTTCCCCATGAGCCCCACTTCGCATAGTCCAGGTCAGCATCCGAAGTTACCCCGGATGAATCGAGGAGATCCGCCAATTGGGCCGCTCGTTGCGAATACCAGTCATTCGAAAAGGCGGTGCCGGGAGCGAGAAGAACTTCTGTGCGAAGCGTCTGAATACGGCGAAGAATCATATCCTGATACTCCGGCGTGTTGTGAATCAATTCCCATAATCGATTCGTATTCTTGGTCCATATATTCGAAAACAGGGTATCATCAAAATAACGATCGGTGCTGTTCCAGCGACGCCCCGCAGACAAATCTACATCCCAGGGTAGCGGTCGCCATTCCCCGCTGCCTTCGGTATCACGATACATGTAGTAGTTCTTGTGGCCGGTGTCGGAAATTCCGATCACGACCAGGGATGCGAGGTAATTGACTGTCGATGCCAGGTCAACATGATCGTAAGCATACGCACGCCGGGTATCGCGAGGTAGGCTGTCGTTGATCCCTGCGATCAAAGCAGCAAGGTCTTCCACTCCTTCATGGTGCCGCGTCTTCTTGGAAGAACGGGTCGCGTCGATCATCCGGTCATACATCTTGTAAAGCGAGCCCTTGGGGTCCAATCCTATTCGTTCGAGGTAGCGATCATCTCCATCTTCCACCATATCGGCCGTCGAGAAAAAGGCTCCGTTTCGTTCGACGCGAACAGGAAAGGCATAATGATAGGCAACTCCACAATTTTTGAGGAATTCATATCCCAGCGTATTGCGACTTTTGCTCTTATCGGCCCAGTTCGTTAAGAGGTTGATGTCTTTGACTCTTTGTTCTTCCGGGTTCCAACGGAATCGATTCCCCTTGTTGAAGTCGAGGTCGTAGCTCTTCTTGGGAAATCCCGCAGTGGACTGGCCGTGCAGATCCATCTGAATATTGTCGTAGAATTCGCCAAGGAAATAGACAGACGTTCTGGTTCCGCCCCGTGTGTTTACAGCGACTTCGTCTTCGACAAAGGTTTCCAGAATAGGGAGTTGCGATGAACTCAGTGAACTGTTTTGAGTAACAGTCCCGAAGTATCGATCTGAGTCCAGCGGGTCGGCAAAGAAAGGCGCTGCAGCTGTTCGGCTGGCGACGTCCTCTGCTTCCATCCTCCAGCGAATCATCTCACCGGGGTTCATTCCTGCTGTTGGCAAAAACGCGGAATAGATCCCATCTCCTCCAATTTCGTCGGCACCCGAACCGGAATCATTCATCGGCAATTCCACTTCGTTGCCGAACATCACCCGGTAAAAAACGCTTACCGAATCGATTTCGTCCTTTGTCTCCCGGACACTGGCAGTAACGATGATGGGAGTGCTTCCGGCACCGCCTGTGGGACGGGTCGCGCTGTTCGTCACTTCAGTCAGATAGGGCGGCACGTCGAGAATTCCGATTCCATTCGCTTCTCCGGGGCTGGGGGTGAGTTGGTATCCGGCGGTCGAGGAAGGTGTAGCAGCCAGAACAAGGTCGAGTTCTGGCAGGATCAACATATCCGAGCTGGTAGGGCTCTGGTTCAGGCCATGAATCGCAAGAATGTTCACTCCATTCACCAAGCCAAGAGTTTCGGCCGCTATCGGAAAAGCCGTCCAATCTTCATTCAGGCCATCACCCCGGTTGGTCGTAGCGCTGGAATTCCACTGCGGCGAAGCCGGGTTCCGGTCGGCGGCAACTTGCTCACCGTTGATGTAGGCCACAAACCCATCATCCCATCGTAAGCGCAGGAGCAAGGACCTCACCGCTGATGCATCCGCTACTGTGAACGGTATTCGCAGAAACACGGAACTGTTGTTGCCGTGCATTTCAGTTTCGAGATCGGACCCCAACCAGATGCCATATCCCGAGGACGTTTCGTAGCCCACTCCGGTATTTATTCCCTGCCAGCTATCTCCCGAAAAGGTTCCTGTTTTGTCTCTTTCCCAGTTGGTGTATTCGTTAGAAAAGTCGGCTGCACTTGTCGGTACTCCTGCCTGCCCCTGGGCTCCCGAAGAAATCACCGTGGTTTGATTAGCGGTCTGGTCCAGGCCGTAAGACATTCCTTGATACTGCGGCGGATACTCGGGGCTGAAATCGTGTTCCACGGTGGCCCCGTCGTCCCGGACCAGAGCCAGATACTCACCATCCTTCTTCAGCGAGAAATTCGTATGGAAGGGCTGGTCGACCGTTCTCCGATTTTTTCCAGAGGCAAAGATCAACCGGTACTGGTGAGGTCCTAAAATCGTTCCGGGAGGAAAGATCCATTTCGCCAGATTCCCGATGTCGTCGCTCAAGCTCCAGCCGCTCAAATTGACGGAAGCGGAGCTGTCGTTGTAAATTTCGATCCAGTCCACTTCGTCGCCGTCTTCGTCCAGGTAGCTCCCGTCATTGTCCGCGACGAATTCAGTGATCAGGACATCAGAGTACACATGATCCACCTTGCCCACACACAAGAGAAGAAACAGGATAGGAAACTGCCAGCTCTTCAGGAGAGAAAATCTCAATCTTGGAGGAATGTGAAGCCGTTTTGTCACGGTGTGCAGCTTAGTTGAGAAGGGGCTGAAAATAACAGCCGAAAATTGATTTTATATGAGTTGATAATGACGAGACTGCCCGGTCTCACTCTCCGGGAGTAGCGATCACCCGGTAGAATCTACGAGGCCCGCTGGCTTCGACATCAATTTGAATCTCTCTCTGCTCCGTCTCAGCACTGACTTCCTGCAAGGTCGTCCAGTTGGCTGGAGGCGTTAGAGAGACGGAATACTGGATCAAATAGCCTTTGTTCGGGTTGGCGGTGAATCGGAGGATCAGGCCAGACGCTGTCTCTACGATTGATAAATCAAGGAAACTGCCCGGATCAGACGGCGAGGTGCCTTCGTGATATTCGTCGATATTGGTGCGCCCGTCAGAGTCGAGATCTAAATTTGAGTCATCGACGCCTACAATCAGGCCGTGAATCATCTCCCAGGAGTCGTCCATGCCGTCATCATCAGAGTCCGCGGATTCTTTCCCTGGAGAATTCTCAGCCCTCCAGTTCTCCGGATCGTTTCCAAACTCGTAAAAGTTGATCCTTTGAAGGGAGGATCCATTGCCATTCGCTTCGTCTGGCCAGGGGTTGGAGTCGCGATAGTCGATCTCTTCGACAGTGTAGTAGGGAACGATGAATGCTGCTTCCGGGTCCGCCGAACCGGGAAATTTCAATTCGATCTCTTCCCCTGAATTGCCCAGTTTTCCAGACCATGGGCCGTAAATTTCTACGCCCTCAGGGATCTCGAATTTTGATCGAAGGCTGGCCGTCTGTGCAGTGTCCGTCGCTGGATCAAATCCAACTACGAGAATGCGTTCCCCCGGATTCAACACGACATTGGAAGGGAAATCATAGTCGACCGCATTGCGCAGTTGCCAGGTGGCATTGCTATTCCCGGGGGCGCTTGTGTCTGTATCGTAGAGAGGCACGGCAAGGCTGGAAGTATTGCTTAGCTCAATAAATTCATCGGCACTATTGTCGATACCTCCACTCAAGTCGGTCGGGCGATAGTGAATTTCCGAGATCACTACAGGACCAACGAGTGGTGCGGAGTTCGCGGCTCCTAAAGTATTGGATGCTTGCAAGACGATGTGTGTTTTCCCCCGGCTGTCCACATGGCGTCCCGTCGTAATTCCATTTGGAGCTGCCTTGAAATCCAGGCCATGAGAATAACCGCTCAGAGTGCCTCCTGCATCTGCGCTGAAAAGGTAGGCTTGCTCCCCATGCTCGGATAAACGAAAAGCGTTGGGGCCTGTATTGAACTCACTTTCATCAAAAACCAGGTAAGCTCCGACGGAAAGAGTGGTGTCATCCGGGATTCTGAATTTCTGAGGTACAGAAATATCATCAGTCAGAAACCAACCGCCGAGATCTACATTTTCCGGTCCGGGATTATACAACTCAATGGAATCCAATTCCGGCAAGTCGGTGTGGGTGAGAACTTCATTGACCAGCACCCGGGCGTCGGGGAAATTTGGGCCTCCGCTATCCTCCTCACCGGGAGTTCCACCCACAATCGAACTACTGCGCCAGTGAAAGGGATTGTTGCCGTCGGGGTTTTCCTCCGGTGAGACCAAGGTCAGACTTGGTCCCCGGCCGTCCGGTGCCGATGGCCAGGTTTCGGAATCGTTGTAGGTGAATTCCGAAATCACTGTTCCGTCTGATTGCTCGAACCGGATCATTTCGCCATCGTTGTTGAGACTGCCCTCATAAATTCCGACAACTGGTATTCCGGTTCCGTAGGTCGTGTTGAGGTGATAGAGACTGTTAGCCAGAACGATTCTTTCTCCCGGGCTCAGGATCGTATCTCGTTTCGTCGGGAAGTTGAATTCAACTCCATCACTGAAGCGCGTGTTCCGCAGGTTTACGGGACGGGTGCTGATGTTGAGAATTTCCAGGAACTCCGTGTTTTCGCTTCCGGTATCGGGATTGTAGTGAAGCTCGGAAATGGCGATGTCATTGGAAGTGAGCGATAAATTTCCTGCAATGGTAAAAAAGGCTTCTGTGAGCCCTGACCATTCACTGCCATTCCGGGTGCGCGCACGAACAAACGCGTTGTTGGTAAGAGTCAGGGGATTCGTGTAAGGAGCGGCATCGGTGGAAACCGCCCCTCCCGGTAAACGCGGATCGCTGCCGTCGGTAGTGACGAAGACAGTTCCACTGGTGGAGGTCGAGATCCCCAGTGAAAAGCTTGCTGAGACCTCTCCTCCATGCTGAGAAAACTGAGGGGCGGCTGTTGCCGGTAGAAGTCCGGCCGCTTGAAGCTGAGCAATCACTGTTTGGTCAAGGCTCGACAAAATGTTGGCGATGTAATTGTCGCGCGCGGTGGTCCAGGAATCTGGGCTACGGTAATTCCAGCGGGCCGCTTCCGCGAGAAAGGCGCGCTCGATCTGAGTGGTTCTTTGAAGGAGTCTCTCCGTCGCAGGACCGGGTGTCATCAAGCCGCCGTTGAAGTAGTGCTTCTGGATCCGGTCCGCCATGAGTGTACGGAAATCAGGATGATTCTGAGACCGCAGAGAAGAGAACAGATTATCCGGTCCGGCATGTCCGGTTCGGTTTGGGGGATTGCGGGTGAATCCGTCGCCATCGTTATAGTAGAGGATGAAGCCACTGCCTGCTCCAAGGGGACTGACTGCCCGGTGCTCCGCCTCCGAATTTCCTGACATGAGCATCAGCATGAAGTCGACGAACTGCGGCATATCGAGATAGTCCTTGAGCGCGTCGTAGTTATTGCCAAGCGATTTCACATTGGCCCAGGCGGAGCCATCCCCGTCGTAGGGAGTCGCTGCGGAAAAACTTCCCCCTCCGCGGTTGGAGGCTACCGCCTCGTAGTTTTCCTTTTTTCCACCCAGGTAGTTGGCGTGCATGTCGGCATTCCATCGTTCCCGCAGGTGATACATCCCCCAATAGGATCCGTTGATATAGACATGAACAAATCGTCCGTGCGGATTGATGTGTCCCATGTCGAGAAAAGTGTCATCGAGAAAACGGTTCGACATGTAAAATCCACGCGCCACCATATCGTGGGAACCGGTCCGGAGATCCAGTTGGTCAAAAACATCAACCGGACGGAGATCACGACCGTGTCCCTGGAATAGCGGATACTTCAATTTCTTCGGCCCGTAGATTCCCCGGAAGGCGAGTCGAATATTTCGTTTCGTAAAGTTCGTGACGTAGCTGCCGAAGCGGGACATGCCGGCATTGACTTGCAGATCACCATCTTCAAAACCCATGAGTTCGACGGAGGACGGTTTTTCGGCGCGGTCGATATCACCCGGGAATGCAAGCGAGATAGTCGGGAGATCCAGAAGTGCGTCCCGCATCTGTGGGCCATAGGTGGGATCCTGGGTGACGCTGGTTTGCATTTCCGGTGAAGCGATCACGTCATCCCGAAAGATGTAAGTGTGAGTCTCGACATTGGTGGAGCGAAAGGTGTTGAAGAAAGCGAGCGTGCGTAAAACAGTGGTCCCTTCAATTTCAATGGGATCGGTGTAAAGTGTGCCGCTTGTCTCGGTGGGGGCATTGCCGTCTGTTGTAAAACGAATCTGTGCTCCGGGCGTAAGTGAAGTGAGAGTAACAAAAAACGGATCGTCGTAGAAGCCCCGGGCGTGGGAGAACTGCGTTGAACCCACCCGATCAAAATACCATTCTGAATCATTGCCGGCACCGGGAGTCGGCTTGCTCAGGTAGACACTATCATTGACATCAAGCTTTGAGGTGATCAGGCGCGGTTGCATGAAGAAATCCGCGTCGCTGGCGTTGGAGTTCAGCATTTGAATCGCAAGAATGTTGGTCCCGGAGTTCAGCAGGGGGAGGAATTGGGAGATCTCAATGTCTTCGAATTGAAACGCTTCTGCGCTATCGCGTTCCTCGAGCGCCGCTGAATTCCACGCAGGGGAAGCAGGTGCATTTCCGGATGCGATCAACATACCGTTGAGATAGGCAACAAAGCCGTCGTCGTAACGCATCTTCAAAGTCAGAAATTCGAATAAGGACGGATCGTCGACCTCAAAGGGAATTCGTAGAAAAGCGGAAGCATTTTTGCCGAGGGCTTCCGCTTCAATGTCATCATTGATGAAGCTGGTAAACCCAAAGATGGCTTCGCCCGTGACTTCGACCTCGCCGAGTGAAATTACAACCGCATCGTCAGCGGAGCCGCTGCCTCCCTGGCCGGAAAAATCTGGATCCGGGGTGCGTCGAATAATCACGGTCTTAGCGATCACAGGATCTCCCGTTATCCCGACTAGATCGAGATTGATCAGCTCAGGCGAACCATCGACGTCTTCAGGATTGAGAAGCCCGGAAAGGAAAGTAGTCGAGCCGTTGCTGTCGAGAACCTCGACGGTGATGTCGCGCATGCGGTGCCCGCAACAAGCGTCTCGATTGTGAATCGTAATCTCTGAAAGGATTGAGCGATGCGCGAGTTGCAGGGTCCATTCGGGAGCATTGTCGGTTCGGAAGGTGTGAGTGAAGTTTCCAAGGTCGTTGTCGATCGCGAGTTCTGCGCCGAATGCACTCAGTGTCGACGACTGAATAGCAGAGCCTTTAAGGGCCAGGTTTTCTTCACCTTCCCCACCCGTGGCATCAGGGTCGGGAACCATCACAAAAACCTCACCCAGTGCGAGAACATTCGCGTCGGAACTGCCTCCTGCTGCACCTTGCCCCGATGCATCCGGGTCGGCGGTTCTTCGAACGCGGACGATTCGCCCGGTGACGGGCCCGCCGTTGTCAGCAGCAATATCCCATTCAATCAACTCGGGGCCGTTAGATACGTTTTCTGGGTTTAGGATTGGAGAAGTGTAAAGGACCGACCCGCCTGCGTCGCGAACTTCAATGGTGAGATCGCGAAAACGTACGTGGCAGCAATTGTCCCGGTTGTGAAGAACGACTTCGTGAATCTCTTCGTCAGAAGGAAACTCGACTTGCCACCAGGCATTGCTGTCATTTCCCAGAGTATGAGTAAAGTTACCGGTATTCCCGTCGTTTCCATTATCAGCGGGTCCGGCTGCGTGAGATGTGCTTTGGCTTGCTGTCCCGCTGAGAGAAATATTTTTAAGCGGAACCGGCGCTTCCGAAGTGTCATAGCCAACCGCTGTGGCGGCAGTTCCGGATATCCAATTGGCCCCGGGTATATGGCTCTGCGAATTCCAGTCTGCAGGGAGATCATTCGCTGTCTGAGGAATAAGGATTTCCGGATTGGAGGCCGCGACCAAGGGTACCGGGACGATCTGCTGGGAAACGCCAAAGCTAATATCCTCTTCCTGATCCGGGTAGGTGTAGTCGTTGAGAATAGAAGTACTGTCGGCAGCAATCAGCGCGATGTAATTCCCGGCTCCGGCCTTGAGCTTGAAATTTGTATGAAGCTCGGAACCTGCCACGGTGCGATTTTTTTCCGACGCAAAAATAATGAGGAATTCACCTGATTCGATCAGAGTATTTGCCGGGAACTGCCATTGAGTGAGAAGGGCGGAGTCGTCAGAAAGATAGCAGCCGGACAGGTCGAAAGGCGTGCTGTCAGGATTGTAAATTTCAATCCAGTCGGAAAAGTCGCCATCTTCGTCGGCGATGGTGGTCTCGTTTTTGGCCATGAATTCACTAATCCGGGGAGCAGTGTGAGCCATGCGGGGAACTAAGGCGAAGAACACGATTACCAGCAGGAGCAAGATTACCCCCGGCCCCTCCGATATTACGGAAGTTGGAGTTCTCCAATTTGCTTCATGCCCTTTGATCCGAACATCATCGCCCAATTTAAAGCGATCAGCCTGCCGTGGATGCTCTTTCACGGAGAAAAGAGGAGATGAAGGAGTGGGAAAAAAGACCGGGACATCGTTACCAGTTTCCTTCAGTCTACGAGGGGAATGAGAATGCGGTAGAAACGTCGAGGATCGCTTTCCTCAACTTCAAGTTGAAGGTTCCGCACTTCCGTTTCTGCATCTACATCCATCAAGGACATCCAGTTGGTCGGTGTCCCCAAAGAATCCGTGTATTCGATCGTGTAAGCCACATTTGGAGCTGCGATGAACTGGAGGCTGAGACCTGTTCCCGTCTGAACAATATTCATATCGAGGTAGCTCCCCGGATCACCGGGCAATGTTCCGGAAACATACTCATTCAAATTGTTGAAACCATCCTGGTCCAGGTCCATTCGGGAATCATCGATTCCCACAATCAAACCGTTAAGGATCTCCCAGGCATCATCCATTCCGTCCCCGTCTGAATCACCTCCCAATTCTCCCTGAGGACTTTCCGCTTTCCAGTTTTGTGGGTCATTGGCGAACTCATAAAGGTTGATTCTCTGAAGCGACGAGCCACTGCCATCCGCTGCCGCCGGCCATGGGCCGGAATCCCTGTAGTCGATCTCCTCCATGGTGTAGTAGGGAACAAAAAAGGACAGTGTCGTATCCGCTGAACCGGGATATTTTAATTCAATTTCTTCACCTGAATTGTCGAGCTTTCCGGTCCACGGTCCGTAGATTTCCACGTCGACGGGGATACTGAACTTTGAGCGCAAGCTTGCCAATTGCGCAGTGTCAATCAATGGGTCAAAGCCGACCACGAGAATGCGTTCACCAGGATCCAGTTCGACTCCTGTTGGAAAATCAAAATCAACGGCATTCCGCAATTGCCAGGTATCGTTCAGGGCCGCATTGCCATAGCCCGGCACACTCGTGTCTGTGCCGTAGAGGGGCACGGTAGCTCCTGATGTATTGGTCAATTCAATAAACTCATCAGCATCGTTGTCCACGCCGCCAGCCAAGTCGATGGGGTGATAGTGAATCTCCGAAACAACCACAGGGCCGACAAGCGGCTCTGAGTTTGCGGCTCCAAGAGAGTTGGAGGCTTGCAAAACGAAATGCACTCTTCCCTGGCTGTCGGTGTGACGGCCCGTCGTAACACCATTGGGAGTTGCCTTGAAATCCCAACCATGAAAGATGCCGGTCAAATCACCCGACGCATCACCGCTGAAAAGGTAGGCTTGCTCGCCATACTCGGATAAACGGAAGGCATCGGGCTCGACGAAAAAGTCATCTTCATCAAAAACGAGATAAGCTCCCGCAGGAATCGTAGTGCCGTCGGGGATTCTATATTTCTGAGGGGTGGAAAAATCATCGCTCAGGAACCAGCCGCCGATATCTATATTCTCCGTCCCGGGGTTAAACAACTCTATGGAGTCGATCTCAGGCAAGTCGGTGTGCGTGATTACTTCGTTGATCAGAACGGGGGCGATGATTACCTCGAAATCGGCTCGGCTGATTGGTCCCCACTCACTCGTATTGGGTTTGTAAACACGGGCCCTCACAAGAGACGGGTTATTCGTGAGGACAATCTCGTTGTCATAAGCTGTGGCCGTAGGAGAAATCGCCCCGCCCGGCTGCCGCGGATCGGTGCCGTCAGTGGTGAAGTAGACGATCACACCGAGGGGTGCAGTGTGAGAAATGGTTAATTGGTATCCATCAGGAACACTTCCCCCATCCTGAGAGAATTCGGGCGCCGGCAAATTCGGCCACAATCCATGGTTGGCGAACTGAGTGTTATTAGGGCCGAACAGATGTGTTCTCTTTCCTGTAGTAGGATTCGTCCAGTTAATGATTCTGGCTGAATTGAGGGTCTGGTTGTGGACATAGGTGAGAAGCGGCTGATGGGTGGCGACCAGCTCATCCCAGCGGGTCCGGGGCGTTGAGTTGGCGGTATCTCTGTCATCGAGAGTGGCTCCGTTGAAAAAGTGTTTTTGAACCCGGTCGACCCAGTGCATACGAAACTCGGGACTGTTCCGCAGGTATTTGAAGATCGTCGGGATTTCGTTGTTCTTATTGATCAAATCCGTCTGAATCGTGTCATAGTTCGGTCCTATGCCTTGTCCAAACGCCATCTCTGCATCCCATACGTAAAAACGGAAAAGGCCAGTTTCTGAACGCTCCCTGGCGGCAACCCAGTTGTTTTGCGGCCAATCCCTGGTGGCCCCATAGATATTGACCAGTAGATAGTCGATGAAATTTTCGACATCGAGAAGTTGATGAACGGCTTCGTAATTAGCGAGGACGGTGAGATCCTGCTGCAGGAGGCTGATCATCTCGTTCCATTTAATACTGTCGCCATTGGCGAACTCACCGACCTGGCGTACATCCCACTCTTTATCGCTGTTGTGATGCTCCTGGAAAAACGCTTCACGCAGGCGTTCGGACATATTGTAAAACCCTTTCAGTTCCCCATTGATATAAAGAGTATTGTTGATCCCGTTACTGCTAACTTGCCCCATGTCGGAGTAGAGGTGCCGCATTGTCTGATCGATGATGAACGGATTTCTAATGTCATTCTTTCCCGCCCGAATCCGCAGCTGCGCATAGCGGTCAACGGAATAGTCTTCCGATAGCCACTGGTGGTCCATCGCATCGTTTCCATAGTCGTTCCGGAAAAACACGTTAAACGATGGCTTCTCAGTATGGTTACTGGTCCAGGGCGAAGCGGCTGTATTCGTCAGTCTTAATCGGGGCCTGGAGTAGTTACTGGAAGAAAGGCGCAGCCCGGTGTCCTCCCGAACTCCTTCGCGTCCGTCAGAATAATACAACTCGAGATGAACGGGCCTTTCATAGGCTCGCCCACGGTAAGACGGGATATTGTAACTGTTGATGCCATTCGCCTGCCACCGGCCACCCACATAGGTTCCACCTTCAATTGCCATGATGCCGTGCTCCTTGTAAAAAGATCGGGCATCGTCTCCTGAGAAAATCAGTGCAGGAGCGGTTTGCAGATTAGGATGCTGGTCGACCAGAAAGGTGTGGGTTTTCACTTTCGAAGGAATCATACCCGCGGCAAAGCTTCGGGCGCGAATGACGTGTCCGGTTTTGTCATTGATCTGCGCCAATGCAAGGGGCGACGTGTATACAGAGCCGTGTGTAGCTGTCGGTTCGGAACCATCAGTGGTGTAGCGAATTGTTGCGCCTACAGTGGAACTGGTGAGGCTGACCGTGACTGTGCCGTTGTGAAAACCACCTTCCGGACTGAAGTCAGGCGACTTGGTCCGGTCTGACAAAAACGGTCCGATATTGGCCGCTCCGGGAGTCGGTTCGCTCAGGTAGCCAAATGCTCCACCTCCGCCGGGGTTGGTCCCGTAGGAATGAAAATCATACTGCTTGGGGTAGTCGGGGCTGAATTCTGTGTGGGCAGCTCCAGTGTTGTCGTATAGACCAATAAAATCGCCGTTTGCTGATAGCTTGAAGTTTGCGTGAAGCAAGGCCGACGTTCCTTCCGCGGGAACAATGCCATCAGCCAGAACGAGAAGATATTCTCCTGCTCCGATTTGAGTCCCGTCCGGAAATGTCCATTTCTGAGGGTCGTTGTCCTTGTCGGTGAGAGTCCAAGCTGTCAAATCCACAGGGGAGGCTCCGTCGTTGTACAACTCAATCCAGTCGACGAAATTTGGTTCGATGCTTCCATCTGTATTGACCTCAACCAAAGCGGGTTCTTCCGTCCCTATAAAATATTTGTGGGTCTCCGTGCTCGTCACCAGCTGAGGCCCGCTGCCGCCGTTGGTGGTAAGATCGGAAATGACCATTAAATCGGAGCTGGCGACACTGCTGTTACACATTTGAATCGCCAGCACGTTATCCCCTTCAAGGAGAAGTCCTTTATCGATCGCAATGCTCTCAATTGCCGCCGGATTATTCCCGCCGGAATCCATACTGGCGTTGTGACCGGCGGATGCGGTCGCATTGTAAGGAACAAAAAGCCCCGACGCTCCCAGGTTTGAACGCGCAACTTCTGTCCCGTTGAGGAAAGCAACATACCCGTCATCAAAATCGATGGTCAAAGTCATCGTTGAAATCGTTCCCAGTTGAGATGGCGTTACGATGAATTTTTTGCGGGTATAGAGCACCGACTGATTGTTGCGCATCCCGTCCAGATCGGTGCCAAGGGGGTAGTCTAAAGCTGCATCGTATCCAAGCGGTCCGTCGCCGTCTGTCCAGGCACCTTCGTCGAATCCAATCTTCGCCCATTCCGGTTCGAACGCGTTTTGACCGGGCAGAAAGGCGGGATCAAAAACGCCCCCTGATGGTTCCACCCGACCCACGAAGTAGCTCCAGTCGCTGCCCTTCGAAACGAAATTGACAGTCCCGCCGGTTGTTTTCTTCAGTCCTGCGTCCAGAAACAGATTACCGGATGTGATTGAAATGTTGTGCAGCTGAATCGAAAGAACGTTTTCACCCTCTTGAAGCAGGTCTGTGATTCTGCCCAGGTTGAATGTCTCGTTTCCAGTCCATCCATGCGCGTTGAATGAGGGTTGATCGGCGTAACCGAATCCGTCCGGAGCTCCCATGTTGGCTCGGGCTACCTCTACCCCGTTGATGAATGCGATAAACCCGTCGTCGTAGTCGATGTCCAGCAGAAGGTCTTCAATCAACGCCGCTTGTCCCGCAGTAACGGTGAATTTATTCCGCACATAAAGAGAGGGCGTGAGGCCATACATATCGCCGCTCAAATCCGTGACGACCTGAGCGTAATTGAATCCGATCGGCGCGGTACCTGATGGCCAGGAGGCATCATCAAAACTATTGTCCCACCAGGGAATTCCCGAACCCAAACGGGGCATTCCAGAGTCGGACCATCGGAGCAATCGATCAGACGAGATCGCGCTAAATTCATTGATTTTGACATCGCCGAAGCCATTTGTCAGAATCAGGAAAAGCAGGGTGACGACACCCAGGTTTACCCTGTAGGAGATTTTCATGAGGAAATTGCCTGGAATGAGGACCCAGAGCGCTGCATTTATCGCCTAAATGTGACAATATTGTCAAGTTTTCCCGAAGGCTCTCTAAGAGAGGGGATTCAGGGAAATCCGGGCAATATTCTGAAATATTTCCAAATCGCTGTATTTAGCCTTGAAATATTTCTTTTGCGAAGCCTTGCCAACTGTCTTTGAAAGCAATAGGAGTAGCCTTCCCCACGAAACAAACCATTCACTTAGGCCGAGAACTTCTATTCGAAACTTTATGTCGCTGCGACATAGCTGGCTGGTCGTGTTCCTTAGTATCACGGCAGGCAATTCCTTATTTCTTCAGGTTCCGATCAATGCGGAGCAGAGTAACTCTGCCCAACTGACCGGAAGCGTAGGATTGCGCGATCTCATAGCCCTCTCTCTTCAAAATGACCCGGGGCTGGTGGCGCTGCGCAGAAATATTCCCGTTGAAGTGGCTGCGAAGCGCGCCGCAGTGCAATGGCGGGATCCTGAACTCAGGTTGGGTCATACAAAGAATGACGATCTACTGCTGGATCATCCGGGAACTGGAAAGCCGGCTGCAGGACAGAATCGAAACGATGGTGACAAATCCAACACTGTCCGGGTTCGGTTCTTTATTCCAAAACCATCGGAGATGAAGGCGCTCGTAAACCAGGCGGCGCGAAAAGTTGATCTTGCCAGCTACGAGGTCATCGCTGCCGAACGCAAAGTCATCCTCGAAGTCCGGGCACAGTATGAGGAGCTTCAATACCTTTCCCGGAAACTTGAAGGGAGCCGGAAGCAAATCGCTCTGATCGAAGAGCACGTCACCAAAGAAAAGGAGCTTCTCGATGCGGGAGGCTGTCTCTTATACACATCTCCGAGCCCACGAGACCGAGGCTGATCTCG
>CAJXQE010000029.1 GCA_913058215.1 uncultured Verrucomicrobiales bacterium | reverse complement strand
ATAAGAGACAGGGTATCCGCCGCCGCGACTATCACCGCCGCCGCCGCCTCTACCCTGGTATCCGCCGCCGCGACTATCACCGCCGCCGCCGCCTCTACCCTGATATCCGCCACCGCGACTTTCACCGCCACCGCCGCCTCTACCCTGATATCCGCCACTGCGACTATCACCGCCGCCGCCGCCTCTACCCTTGTATCCACCGCCGCCGCCGCGACTTTCGCCGCCGCCGCCGCCACGGCGTTCTCCTCCACCACCTCCGTGACCACGGTCACGGTCCATGATGAAATTTTTGCCGCGCAGTTTTGCGCTTCGGGCTGCATCGATTGCGGTATCGGCGTAATCGTTGCTTACGTCGATCAGAGTGTGCTTGGGAAAAAGACTGATCTTTCCAACGGAACCGTTCGGAATGTTCAGTTCGTTGTGCATCATCCCGGCAATATCACCGGGGCTGATTCTCTCAGCTTTGCCCAGATTAAGAAAAAGGCGGGTCATCCCCTCCTCGACTTCACCTAGCTCACGACGCTGCGGGCGCCGGTCATTGAAACTTCCTTCGCGCCGATCATTTCCACGATCCGGTCGATCACCACGATCATCCCGGCGTTCTCTTCGTTCGCGGGGACGCTCCTGTTCGGGACGGTCTTCAATAATTTCTTCGCCCTCGCGCCCGGTTTCTTCAGAAAGTAGCGAAAGCAGCGCTCCTGCAATCTGTTCCGTGGAAAATCCATCGGCGCGCAACAAATCTAGTTCCTCTGTGCTGTCGGCAAAATCTTCTGCCTTGAGTCTTACGCGTACGCCTTCGATCAGCGTTTCGGCCAGTTTTCCGTCGACTTCTTCCTGAGTTGGAATTTTCGCTCTCGGAATCCTATCCTTGATGTATCGCTCAATAGTTTTGATCCGGTAATTGTCCCGGCCGAAGAGAAAAGAAACCGCTTTTCCGGAACGCCCCGCGCGACCAGTCCGTCCAACCCGGTGAACGTAATCTTCGGGATCCTGGGGAAGATCGTAGTTAAAGACGATGTCAATATCATCAACATCAATTCCCCGTGCGGCAACATCCGTCGCGACGAGAATCTCAACAGTTCCTTCGCGGAACATCCGCAAAACACGTTCCCGTAAATTTTGAGCAATATCTCCGTGAAGTCGATCCGCCGAATAACCGCGCGAAAGCAGGGCTTCTGTGCACTCGTCAACGTTCCGCTTCGTATTACAAAAAATGATGGCCAGCCGTGGCTGCTCCATATCGATGATACGGGAAAGCACTTCGATTTTGGAACGCTGGCGAACTTCGTAGGAAATCTGTTCGATCGATTCCACCGTCAACGCTTTCCGCTCGATCTGAATGGTTTCCGGATCGGCACCGAAACTTTCGATGAGACGGGAAACTCCACCATTCATCGTGGCAGAAAAGAAGAGGGTCTGACGTTCGTCGGGAAGTGCCCGGAGAATGGATTCCATTTCGTCGATGAACCCCATGTCGAGCATACGATCGGCTTCGTCGAGAATCGCGGTTTTCACACCGGACAAATCGAGCGATCCACGTTTCACGTGATCAATGATCCGACCCGGAGTTCCTACGATGAGATGAGTTCCCTGACGCAAAGCCCGCAACTGGCGGTCAATCGGTGCGCCCCCATAAACAGCGAGAGCGTGAAGCCGCGGGAGACAAGAGCCGAGCGTTTGCAGTTCGCCGCATACCTGAACCGCCAACTCACGGGTTGGACAAAGCACGAGGACCTGCGGAGAAGGATTGTCGAAATCAATTTTGGCGAGGGAGGGCAGACCGAAAGCTGCCGTTTTCCCGGAGCCGGTTTCGGAAAGCCCTACGATATCCTTACCCGCCAGGGCAGCTGGAATGGTGGCCGTCTGAATGGCCGATGGTGCCTCAAACCCAAGCTTCGCGACCGCGTCGAGAAGTTCTTGTGGCAGGCCCAGATCAGAAAAATTTCCTGTGTTCAAAACGAAAGACGTTGTAGATTCCCCCATTCCTATCGGAAAAGAAAGAAACCGATTAGGTGGCCGGGAGAATACGCCGGATAAACAAAAGCGAAAGGCGAACTTTCAGTCGGGCAGATTGGCTTAGGCAATCTTTTCCGCCCGGGCCCGGAGGCGGTTCGCATCCTGCGATTCCCTTTTTCCGGAAAGTTTGCTGCGACTTGCTCGCGTCCGGAGCAGGCTGGCGATCTCGCGGCGAAGTAGCCGAAGATCAAAAGGCTTGGTCAAAAAGGAGTCAGAACCCGCTTCAATTGCCTGGCGCTCCATTTCCACATCCGGATTTCCTGAGGCGGTAATGATTGGCACACCGGCAACAGTATTCTCCAGAAGTCGAATCTGTTGGACCATTGTGACTCCATCCATCACCGGCATTTCCACGTCGGTAATGATGAGATCCGGCCGCACCCCTTTGCTCATCAGCATGTCGAGCGCTTCGATCCCGTTCGAAGCATCCAACACATTGTACCCCGAGCCCTGCAAAACTTTAGACAGCAAAGTACGGTTCGCAGGCAAATCGTCGATCACCATTACGGTGAACCGGTTTGCCGGAGGCACCTCGACAGGCAAGGTGTGATGTCTTTGCTGGGTCATTGAGTGGTCAAATAAACATTACTTAAACTTTCAGTAATTCAAGTAGTTAATATATCTGTATGATTTTAGACGCTTTTGTTCAAAGAAAATTCAATTTTCTTTTCACTGAAACGAAAAAAGCCCCCGTTTATGGAGGCCTTTTGATCACTTCCAAGATGCTTATCACTTGGAATCTGAGAGCTTAGAAAGAGCTCGAATTAGAACATCGGCATTCCCGGCGGACGCTCGGAAAGGCGGCGGAACTGGGTGTCCTCGTAGGATTTCGAGGCCTCTTCCATCGTCAATCCCCCTTTTACGCTGACTTCACCAAAGTCCGTGCTAACAAGCTCAGGCCGGTTGGTATTCCGCTCGACGTATTCCCTCTGGAAAAGTGGGTTCCCATCAATGTCGATCACCGTGTAGGTGTATTTTTGCGGAGCCGACATGTGGAGAACATGCAGCTTGTTCTGGCTATCGATCGCATGGGCCGGTTGTCTCAAAGTCATGTAATCTCCCAGAGGATAAGTTTTATAAATCCGCCCGGAGTCGCTGTCTTTCATCCGGAAATACAAGGCCTTGTTTCTGGCCCCGTGGTAATAAGTCATGAGCGAATATTCCCGGTAAGTTCCGGCACGCGGGTGCCCCTTGGGAACCCCGACGATCTGGCTCCACATCGGCTGACCTTCGGTGATCTGAGCTGAAACCTGCTGCGATTGAAATACGCGGCGGATCTGCGGGAAATTTACAGAAGCCTTGATTCGGTAAATTCCGATCTTCCCCATCGGGTAATATTTATTGATGTGCACTTTGTGCTCGAGTGTCTGACCTGAGCGAAGCACCAAAGACGATTCTTTGGGCATACCCTGAACCGGCGTGAGCATATTTCCTGAACCATCGTGAATGGTGAAATCAAGCCAACTCAGTCCCCCGCTCTCGCCAAACACCAGATCACGCCCCGCCCGGTTGGAAATAGTAAGCACTCCGGTAACGGGCTCGTGCAGAACGTAAAGCGCCCGATCCAGCTTTAAGGACACCTGAATCTGAGCGAATGCCGAGTTTCCACAAATCAGCAAAACTGCTGCGGCCAGAACGAACTTCCATTTTTTCCCGTGTGATTTCTGCTCCATCATCTTCCTGCCTTGTTCTCTTGAAAATGCCACAGGCCCCGCTCTTCAGGCCGAACCCTGTTCATCCGATAAGATAACCCTCTTGAATCGATGCAGGCAAATCAAAAGTCGAATCAATGGAACACTACTCATTCCTGCTATTTTATATGGGAAATCTGATAATAAACATAAATTAAGTTTTGGTTTTTCTGATTTTTTGAGTAGTATTACGTAGTTTTAAGTATTGGAATTATGAAATCTCGCTGGTTATTTCTTGTGGTGACTCTCTTTCTGGTCGGTTTTTTTGTCACCGGCCTGCTGGGGACATCCACAGCAATGACCTTTATCTGGCCGGGATATTCCATCCTCGGTCTGGCCGGAGTATTCTCCATCATCTGCCTTTTCAGGGAAACCCATTTCCGGGTGCCGCATTTCTGCTTCGGGGCAGTGTTTGCGCTGCTCTGCTACCTCCTGATCCGGGCCGCGGATTCCCCTGTAGCCTATTTTTCAAGAGAGGACGCTGCGCTGCTGATCGTATGCTTTCTCTGCTACAGCATTTTCCTCACCCTGTTCACTGAAGGCCGTTGGCGAAACGCATTTCTCTGGACCGTAGTCTCCTTGATCGGGGTAAACCTGATTCTCGCGATGGCTCAACGGCTTATTTCTCCTTCGATCTGGTTGATTCCCGGCTACGAGCGAACTTTTACGGATCGTGTGGGCGGCCTGTTTAATCATCCGGATCACTTCGCCGGATTTCTCGCCCTGGGGATCCCCTTGATGCTCGCCATGGCTTCATTCAGCAAACGGGGCCCCTACGCCAGAACCATACTCGTGACTCTTTCCATCATGTCCCTCGCTGCAATAATCGCATCTCAGAGTGCGATCGGGATGATTTCCGCTGCGGTTGGAATCTTTACCTTTGGTGCGATTTCGCTTTTCATCATTTGGCCAAATCTCCTTCCAATGGTGAAAACAACTCTGATCGGTGGCTTTGTCGCCCTCGCTGTAATAGGATCGACGGTAGTGTATGTGAATCGCGTTGGCGTGAGTTATCATGCCAAACAACAGGTGCTCGCCCGCGATGGGGAAATGGCTCTGATCCCTGTCTGGAAATCGGCGGCCAAACAGTTTCTTGAATCTCCGATATCAGGAACCGGAAGCCGCAGCTTTTATTTTTACAGCAGATACTTCCGGCCTGCAGGCGACACCGGCAACCTTCGGGAAGCCGAATTCGCGCACAACGAGTATCTGCAAATGCTGGGTGATTACGGAATTGTGGGCTTAGTCATGATTCTCGCTCTCCTCGCCTTACACTTCGGCAGCGGATTACGATTCATCCGTGCCTACTCCGGTTTTCGTCCGGTAAATGGCCCACCTGTTCCGCAATCTGACCATCTCGGTTTAACGATGGGAGCAATCGGAGCCCTCACGGTCATTGGAACGCTTTGTTGCTTTGACTTTGTCATGCATCTGCCTCTCATCGCAACGCTCGCAGCTATCCTTCTCGCAATTCTTGCCTGCCCAGATCCGATGTCGACTGCTCATCGCAAGACGAAAAGGAACTATCTTCCCGGCGGCAGTGTTCTTTTCATCAACCGGGCAACCTGCTTCGCCAGTGGACTCGCGATTGCAATCTTTGGCGTAATCTTCACTCAGAGCGAATGGCAATACGAAATGGCTCGGCTCTCGTTTCAAGGAGATCAGCGAAACTACAAACACTTCCGTCATCTTCAATTTGCCCGCCGACTCGATCCAAAGAATCCATTTGTAATGAGTCTGAGCGGTCATGCTCATGCGGCCGCCGTCCGTTCCGATATGGCAGATGCCGAGAGAGTGGAAGCCCTCCGGAAAGCAGACGAATATTTCACAGCGTCCCGCGTACTCTATCCCCAGGACATTTACTCAGCGATCGGTCACAGTGCAGTTCTTGACGCTCTCGGGCGACACGATGCCGCCGCCGAAAGAATCGCTTTCGCCAGACAGTGGGCGCCTCTTTATGGAAATCTGATGCTGGCTGAAGCAGAGCATTTCCTCCGCATTGGCGATCTTGCCAGCGCAGAGGAATTGTATACCTCGGCAGATAAAGCTCCCGTCCTGAGAGACAACCGGTCCATAGAACGTGGCCTTCAGACTATCGATGACTGGAGAAAGATGGCGGCAACTCAGAATCCCGGAGGCACTGGCAGTCGTACGGCTGAGACTACTATTCCATTGCCTGATGCGAAGGTTAAGGAAGTCGCCGTCGGAGCAAAAGCAGAAAAAGAAGACCTTCGACCAAAAGAAGAAGTGAAGAAAGAGGACGCTCCGAAAGAGTCGCCCTGATCAATCCGTTCTTTCGAATTATTCGTCTGAGGAGGCAAACGCCTCAGATGAAAACACAATCTGCTCCCCTTCTTCGGGAGCAAAAACCTGATCATCGAGCTCATGCTCTTCAACGGCGGACTTGAGTCGGCGTAAAGGCTCACAGAGTTTCTCGTTACTAATCGCAAAAGTCGCGTAGTGCATTGGCAGCATGCGTCTGGCATCGAGATCAAAGAACGCTTTCACGGCCTCTTCAGGATTCATGTGAACTTCGCGGCCACTCGGGCAGTCATAAGCACCGATAGGCAAAAGTGCGGTATCAATGCGGTGACGTTTTCCGATCTCCACAAAGCCGTCAAAATAAGCCGAATCGCCGGAATGGTAGACATTGTGCTCCGGAGTCTTCAATAAATACCCTCCGAAACCGCGGTGAGTGTCGTGGATATATCGCGCTCCCCAGTGATGCGCCGGAGTAAAATGAATCTCGGTATCCTTGAAATTGAAAGAGTCCCAGTCGTGCATTTCCTGGAAGCCTTTGATATTCAGTTTCCGGACCACTTTTCCGACGCCTTCAGGAACCAGAACCATTTGCGAACCGTCGACAATTTTCCGCAGGGTCATTCGACAGAGGTGATCGAAATGAGCGTGGGTAATCAGAATCAGATCGATCTTCGGCAGATGCTCAATGTCTACGCCCGGATCGCGATTTCTCTTAATCGGCCCCACCCACTTTGCCCAGACAGGATCAATCAAGGCGTTGAACGTCGGAGTTCTCACTAGAAAACTCGCGTGTCCGATCCAGACAATTTCGACTTCTCCCGGAGCAAGCGGAGGATACTCAAGAGGACCGTCTGTACCGGTTTTGTCGCGCTTTTTCACCATCGCGGGCAGGAGACGGCCGCTCAGATAATTATAATTTCGACGCGCCCAGCCTTTCTCAGGTTTGAGGCCGACACGACGCCCCTCGGTCTTAAATCGAGACTGTCGGCTGCTTTTTTCCTTAGAAGATTCCATCAAGTTGGTAAAGGACACGCGTCCTGTAAGACGGAGAATAAAAGCAATGTTCTCAAATCGTAAAGGAATTAAAATTACTTTCCAGAAAACAGAACCGTGGTTCTTTGCCCGACACGCATGAAATTCGGTGAAATAGAACAACAGACCCGCAAGATTTTTCCTGATTGGGATTCTCCCGCGCTCCGATTCTTTCCCGTTGAAAAAGGGGGATCCGGACGAATTTTCGTTCGCGTGGAAAAAGAACGGGGCGGCGATTCCATGATCGCGATGCATTTTACAAATGATCGCCCGGACAATGCCCGTTTCGCCTCGATCACCGATTTTCTTTTAGAGCACGGGGTTCATGCTCCCGCCATCATCGAGCGTCGCGAAGAGCAGGGCCTGTTATGGGTGGAAGATCTCGGAGAGGAAGATCTCGGAAATCTCGCCGGCGAACCCTGGGAACCAGCCCGCCGTATAGCTTACGAATCTGCACTGGAAACGGTGTTCACTGTTCACAAGGTATCCGAAAGTGACCCACCGAATTATTTACCTGAGCTGGAAAATGGATTCGACTCGGAATTGTATCAGTGGGAGCAGAATTACTTCTTCGATCATTACGTTTCCAATTTTGGACCGGATGGATCGGTCTCCATCCGGGACGACAAATCACTTTCAGGATTGTGTGAGGTCCTTGGTGGTGAACCCCGATTCCTTGTGCATCGCGACTTTCAGTGCACCAACGTGATGATCCGTATGGGGAAAAGTTTTCTTATCGATTACCAGGGCCTTCGGTGGGGATTGCCCGAATATGACCTGGCCTCAATGATCTACGATCCTTACAGCGAATTTGCGGAATCGGAACAGGACAGCCTCACGAAATTCTACTATGAACTCGCCCGACGAAATGGTCGGGAGGAAGATTTCGAAACCTTCCGAACCCGACTTGATCGCTGTGCCATTCAACGACTGATGCAGGCGCTGGGAGCCTATGGATTTCTGGGACTGGTCAAAGGGAAGGAAGAATTCCTTCAACACATTCCCACTGCGGTCTCTCGCTTGAAAGCAATTGCGGTCGATCGAGGCGTGCTTCCCGTTTTGGAAAAATGTCTGGTCGAAAAAGAATGAGCTACGGCTGCTGGTTCTGCTCTTCAACTTGGCCGCGATAGAGGCTTTTGGAAACGAAATAAGCGGCAACAAGCACTAGAATCAAAACAACCACGGAGGCTCCAAGAACTGCGCCCTGGTTGAGATTCCCCCCGGAAGACAGCCCCATGACCAGTCCGATTCCAAAACTGACGGGAAGATAAGCGAGAAGGATCGCCCCGATCACACGGGCCCGCCAACCAAGCAGTTCCTGATTCTTCGACATGGTACTCTTCCCCCGAACCATCACGATGATTCCATAAACGATGACAAAAATTTCCAGCATAGCTCCAATTATTTTATAGTTAAGTTAAGTCCTTCGGATCAGGAGCTATTGAAGAAAATTTCGATGCTGCAGTAAAGTATCTATTTCAGATATCAAAAATCATTCCGGGAAACCTTGCCGTATTTCACCCGGAGAAAAATTAAGCCAGCATCACGGCGAGGTGGCAACTTGACCCACTGCCCGTTTGCTGGTTTTGAACAGGCAATGGAACCGCTTATTGTGAGCGTTAGAGCAGTCGCTCTGACGGCAGTGCTGTTATCCGTCTGTCAGGGTCGGGTAATTGCAGCTGAATCCTTGCAGGCAGTTCGGATTGAAAGCGAATCGGCGCCCCTTATTGACGGTGATTTATCTGATGAAGCGTGGGAAAAAGCGGCCCTCATCGACAATCTCACCCAGATGCATCCAATCGGGCAATCAGCGCCATCGGAAAAAACGGAAGTTCGCCTCTGTTTTGATTCAAAAAATCTCTACGTCTCCTTTCGTTGTTTTGACGAAACTCCGGAGGAAATCAATGCGTCTATTATGCAGCGTGACCAGTCGGTAGGTCCGGATGACTACGTCTTCATCATTCTCGATCCCTACCAGACCGGACGGGAAGGATACTACTTTCGACTCAACGCCAACGGGGCCATGGGCGACGGAAAGGTAAGCGGCTTCACAAACAGCCCCAACATGGATTGGGACGCGATCTGGAACGGAGCCGGTCGCATTACCGAAACCGGTTGGGAAGTCGAATTCGAAATCCCCTTCCGCAGCATTTCTTTTGATCCGGCGAAGGGTGACTGGAATGCGAACTTCGGCAGATGGCTTCCCCGGCTTCAGGAACGGAATCGATGGTCGGGTGCAGACCGCCAACGTCACTTCCTCAAACTCGAAGATGCCGGTATCATCAGCGGCCTTAGTGACCTCGAACAGGGGATTGGCATCGACTTCAAGCCCTACTTTTTGAGCCGGCACGAATCGAGCCCGGTCCGCGAAGGGAGTTATGAAGAATATGGAGCGGATGTTTTCTGGCAGGTCACCCCCAATCTGAAAACCACCCTGACCTGGAACACCGACTTTGCCGAAAGTGAGGTCGATGATCGAGTCGTGAACCTGACGCGCTTTCCCGTTTTCTTTCCTGAGAAGCGGGACTTCTTCCTCGAAGGTCAGGAGTATTTCGAGTTCGGCCCTATCAGCAAAAGCCTTCGACCTTTTCATTCGCGGACCATCGGACTTTCCGACGAAAGCACCAAGGTGGCCATCGACAGCGGCGCGAAACTTACTGGGAGAATAGGGAAGCTCGGAGTCGGAATGTTGGCGACCCGTCTCGGCGAAACAACCAATCTTCGCGAGGACGAAGTGGGCGTGCTGCGACTGACCCACGATCTGGGAGAGGAGTCCCGGGTCGGAACATTTTTCAGTTATGGATCACCGCAGTCCAATGCCCAGAATCAGGTGGGCGGGATCGACTTTGACATCAGAAACAGCCATGCCGGCGCAAAGAACAATCTTGTCGAACTCAAGATGTTCGAACTCATGAGCCGAAATGAAAATTTTGACCTCGCCCATTCTTTCGGTGCCGAACTTCGCTATCCCAACGAACCTCTTGGCTATCGTTTGTCTGTCCGGCAAATCGATGAACTCTTTGAACCGGCCCAGGGATTTGTGAGGAGACCGGGAACAAGGCGAGCCTCAGGAGGAATCGGCTACGAATTCTATCCCGCAAACTCTCCCTGGATTCGAGAATACTCTTTTGAGTTCTCAGCCCTGCTCTACACCAATCTCGACAACATGGTGGAAAGCGTTGAGTTCAACCCTTTTGAATTTGAGATGGAACTGGATTCCGGAGATGAACTCTACATCGTCCCGGAGTGGAACCGCGAAGTGCTGTTCGAGCCTTTCGATATTTCAGAGAACGTGACCATCCCGGAAGGAAGCTACGACTTTGGGAGAATCGTCGCCGGATTTGAAACCAGCAATCACCGTCCGGTCAGCGTAGAGGTTTTTGGCAAAGCCGGTAACTTCTACAACGGCACTCGACACGGATTCGGTTCCGAGGTGGATTGGCGTCCGTCGAAGTACTGGGGAATGGACGCCGAAGTGGATTTCAGCACGATAGATCTGGAAGGGGGCGAGTTCGAAGTTCTGGTAGGTAGCGCAGGCTTTCGTTATACGCCCAATCCCAGAGTTTCCTGGAACACGATTGTCCAGTGGGACTCGGTCTCCAACGACGTCGGAATCAACAGCCGGATCCGTTACATCGTTTCTCCCGGCAGCGATATTTTTCTGGTGATGAACCAGGGGTTCAACTACACCGACGAGAGAACCTTCCGGCAGGATTCCGTAGAAGGAACTGCGAAGCTTGGGTGGACGTTTCGGTATTGAGTTACTGGACTCTCCAGTTCGGTTTGCAGAATAAAAATGGATATCAATACCATCTCACATCACCAACTGGACAGCATCGATTCTGCCTGCGTCAGCACATCCTGAAACGGCACCTCAGCGACGATTCCGAACCGTTCATCGCGGCTCATGCGTTTCCGGGTGGTTGCCGGGCTGGAAAGTCCGCAGACGAACCTTGCCAACTGCCTCGGTTGACGGAGAGCCGAATGTTTCTCACGAATAATTTCCTGCATCGTCTCAATGTGTTCCGGCGTAATTTCTCCACGCCTTGTTCTCGGCAAGGTATCTGCCCCCCGGGTTCCAAGGCACGAACTGCAAGTTCCGCAGGGCTCACTCTTCTCCCCGAAATAGGAAAGGATCTGTTGCGGGATACACTCACCGGATTCGCACAAATTCACGACCAGGCCGAGACGATCAATCTCCCCGCTTTCCCGGGACTGAAACAACTCCACCAGTCGATCCGTCAACACACTCACGGACTGCTCCGCTTTTTCGTTCAGCTCATAGCCATGACGCAAGCCTGAGGGCCGAAGCTGCACCTCTCCCATTTTCTCGAGATGCCCGAAGGCTTTCCGGATCCTGCTTTCATCCTCGCCGATCTTAAGAGCGACTTCGGTAATATCGATCGTGTACCAGATTCGCTTCTTCTCGCAGGCATCGAAAATCTTTTTCAGGAAGTCGCGCCTTTCCGGTTCATGTCCTCCCAGGATTCGCTCAACCGGCTCAATGAATTTGAAACGATATCCCGCATAAAACGGCCCGCGCGGGATGAGGACGCCATCCAACTCCAGATAAGTGAGCGCAGTCGAAATCACGAGCGGCCGCATGTCTTTGGAGATCGAAAGATCATATCGGGAAACGCTGAACCGACTCCCCTGGAGAACGACATTTTCGACGAGCGATTTCAAGGCTGTCGGCGATGGCGTATCGCCGTAGACAAAATTCTCCAGCACGATCAGATCATCGAGGCAGGCCAGAATTTCGCAGTGAGCGGGCTGCCCATCGCGCCCGGACCGCCCGGACTCCTGCACATAGTTCTCGAGCGATTTGGGAAGGTTGTAGTGAAAGACGGATCGGATGTCCGACTTATCGATTCCCATTCCGAAAGCAATCGTCGCCACTACGGTTTGAATGCTTCCATCCATGAACCCATCCTGAACTTCGGAGCGATGATCATCCCTCATTCCGGCATGGTAGGCGCGCGACGGAATTCCGTTTCGGGAAAGGGCACCGGCGACTTCTTCTGCCGTCCGTTGCAGAGTGACATAGACAACCGCCGCTCCCCCTTCGTGCTCGCGGAGACGATTCACCAACACCTCCTCCTTTTCCTCCAGCGAACAGGGAGTCACATGAAAGGATAGATTCGCCCGGGTGAATCCTGTTTGAATGTGATCCGATTCGGCGATCGAAAAACGCTTCCGGATATCGGCTGAAACACGGGGCGTTGCCGTGGCTGTCAGCGCGAGAATCCTCTCAACTTTCAATTCCTCAGCAGTAAGAGCGAGCTTCAAATAATCGGGCCGGAAGTTGTGTCCCCATTCTGAAATACAATGAGCCTCATCGACTGCCAGCATCGAAATATTCACACCCCGCAAACGCCGCATGAAGCCTTCGTTCGCCAAACGTTCCGGGGCGACGTAGAGAAGCTTCAGCTCGCCGGCTGCCATTTGCCGGTAGATTTCCTGAACCTCATCTGCTTCGAGAGTTGAATCCAGCCGGGCTGCCGAAAGGTTCTTTCGGTGCATCGCTTCGACCTGATCCTTCATCAGGGCAATCAGCGGGGAAACAACCAGGGTCATCCCTTCGAAAAGCATCGCCGGAAGCTGATAACAAAGGCTTTTTCCTCCTCCTGTCGGAAAGACCGCCAAAACAGACCGCCCTTCCATCAAAACCTCAATCGCCTCGCGCTGACCATCACGGAACTGCCCGTGACCGAACATAGACTGGAGGGATTCTTCGAGATTCATCAGAGGCTGACTCTTCCATTTCTACCGGGATTTTCACGGAAAAACTCAGAGACCATTGCCCTCCCTATATTTCTTGCCCCATCGCCGATAAACATTATCCTTGCTGCATGAAGTTTCTGTCCCCCGTGATCGTCCTGCTTATCCTCGCTCTTGCGAATGTCGAAGCGAGAACGTTTACAAACTCCTCCGGTAAAGCGATCGAAGCCGAAGTCGTCGAAATTTCCGGTGACGAGGTGGTTCTGAAAATGGGAGCCAAAAATTTCAATGTCCCCATTTCCTCTCTGTCGAAAGAAGATCGGGAATTCCTCACTGACTGGGGAAAGAAGAACAGCGGAGACAAAGCAAGTTCTCCAGCCGCGGATGTGGAAGCCAACTGGGATGCTGAATGGCCCAAAGCGATATCTGCAGATATCAGCCAGGAAATCGAAGTCATCAAAGAAGACGAGTCGACCAGCGAATACATCTACGCCAGCGATCACTATGAGTTCATCTGCGACGTAAAACTGAACACCTCAGTGGTAAAACGATTTTCCCTTCTCTTTGAAGCAACCAACCAATACGTTCGTGAACTTCCCCTGGGAATGACCAAACCCTTCCGCGAAGAGCGACACAAAATTCATCTTTTCGAACTGAAGGACACCTACCATTCCAAAGGCGGGCCCCAGGGCAGTGGCGGGGTTTACATCAGCCGCGGCGGCGAAGGCGACATTCTTGTTCCACTGACCAGCCTTGGCGTGAAAAAAGTCGGAAGCAATTTCAGCGTGGATTACGACAAAGAGAATTCGACCCTTTCCCACGAGATCGCTCACCAAATTACCGACTACGAATATTACGCCCCCGGATCCAGAGGATGGTTCACCGAAGGAATGGCGGAATACATTGCTCAGAGTGGTTACCGTTCCGGGAAGTTCAATGTCGACGATATCAACAAGATCAAAGAATACGTCACGGCTTACGGGGAGAAGAACAGCGGTGGCCGGAATCTTGGCGAGGAAATCAATGCTCCAGCCCTGAAAGATTTCATGACACAGCCCTACGAATCTTTTACCTCCAATGCCAATTTCAATTACGGCATGGGCTTATTGGTTGCCTATTATTTCTTCCACATGGATGGCGAAAAAGACGCCGCCCGAATTAAGAGTTTCCTGAAGGGGCTTAAAGATGGAAAGAAAGGCGATGAGGCTTTCGAGCCGCTCCTCGACAGCAGAAGTTTTGATGAGCTGGAGGCGGATATTACTAAATCCTGGCGCTCCCGCGGCATCCGCATCAACTTCGGGTAATTTAACTTCGCTTGCGGCTTTCTTTCCGATACTGACCGGGAGTTTGATCGAACCTCTCGCGGTAACAGGTCTGCAAATAGTGCGGGTGAGTAAACCCGGTCATGTCGGCAATCGTCTCGATGGTGAGATCCGTATTGCGAAGGAGACGGTTCACTTCACGAAATCGAAATCGCTGGAGTTCCTCCTTCGAACCTCGTTTCAGAGATGCATTCATCCGCCGCTCCAAAGTGCTCCTCGACACTGACAAGTCCCGGCAAATATCGGCAACGGTCAGTCCTGAAAAAGCACGCTCCCTGATCAGCCTCACGGCCCGCAGCACTACCGGATCTTCAATCACGAATTCATCCGAAGAAGCGCGGATCTCAATCCCTCTCGGCGGGATCAATGAGATGGACTCTTCGATCTGCTCGCCACGCATCAGGCCGTCGAGAACTTCCGCAGCCCAATAACCAACCGCCTGCCCATCAAACTGAACACTCGTCAGAGTCGGGTTCGCAAACTCACAGAGGGTCTTTTCATTTTCGCAGCCGACTACAGCCACCTCATCGGGGACAGAAATACCGGCCCGACTACAGGCGTCGAGAAGACGCGACGCCAACTGATCATTCGTCGCAAAGATACCGACAGGCTTCTCAAGAGACGCAAGCCAGCTGATCATTTCCCGCTGATGTTCCTCCCAGTTTTCCGGACCTGCCTCACCTTGAGAAGGAAGCAAAGTGCAGGTAGCTCCCGCCCTTTCAATATGGCTGACGAAATTTCTGACTCTTTCCCGAAAAAACGACTCGGTATCGAGAGTGTAGGCCGCAAACCGTCGATAGCCACGGTTGAGAAAGTGATCAGCCACCATCTGTCCGACCAGGGCATTGTCCATCCCTACAAAAGGGAGTTCCCGATTAAAATTCGTTGATCGCAATTCCACCGCAGCAACTCCCGTCGCAGCAATCGCGTCCGCCATTTCTTTGCTATAAGTCCGTGTTAAAATGCCGTCACCGTCCCATTGCTCCAACCACGGGGGAACCGAAGATTCCAATGCCCTCAACTCCAGAAATGTCGACCACGGTCCGTTCGTTTCCATATACTGCCTGACTCCGAGAAGCAGATCACGCGTATAAGACCGGGTCGTTTCGACCAGAATAGCAACCCGGCGAACAGGGGATGTCGGTAATTTTTCCAAATGACGAAAAACCTGATGTTTACTGAACCGTAAGCGAATAGCCAAGCAGATCAAGAGGCGTAGAGTGGCCTCATGTCAGAATTCATAGGAAAAGCATTGATCGTAATCGGAGACGCCACCGAAACCGTCGACACCCTCTATCCTTTCTATCGTTTGCAGGAAGCAAACATTCAGCCCGTGGTGATTGCTCCGGAGAAACGGCTCTATCAAATGGTCATGCACGAAGTGCGTCCCGGTTGGACCATCACCCGGGAGTGGGAAGGCTATCAGCTGCAGGCCGACCTGGCGTTTTCCGAAGTGAATCCGGATGAGTATCTCGGCATTTTCTTTTCAGGCGGACGCGCTCCGGAATACATCCGTGAAGATCCTGATTTGATCAGTATGACGCAGTGGTTTTTCGACAATGACAAACCCATCGCCAGCGTCTGTCACGGCGTTGAGATTCCGGCCCGGGCCGATCGGGTCAAAGGTCGCAAAATGGCGACCGTGGCAAAGTGTCAGTTCGATCTCGAAGTGTGTGGCGGAATCTACGTTAACGAGCCCTGCGTAATCGATGGGAACCTCGTATCCGGAAGAACTTTTCACGACAACGGGCACTACCTTGGGCCGTGGATCAAAATGCTGGAGGAAGCTGCAGCAGCGAAGAGCGCCTGAATTCAAGAGCAATCAATTTCAATTTTTTAATACTATGAATCGTAGACGTTTTTGCCAGTTATCAGGTTCCGCAGCACTTGCGGTGCCTTCAATTTCAAAAGCAGAGGATGCCTTTAGCGTTCGCTATGTTTTGTCCTCGGCAATGTATGGGGACATGCCGCTCGATACTGTTCTCGGTGAAGTCGCCAGGGCCGGCTGCGAGTCAGTGGATATTTGGAGAAAAGGACACGCCACCCATCGTGAGCAGATTACGGAAATGGGAGACGAAGCTTTTCAAACGCTCTTGAAAAAGCGCGGCACGAAAATGGCAATCTCAACCTGCTATCCGCTCGGCCCCTTCAAACAGGATGAAGAGATATCCTGGGCAAAGAAAAACGGAGGGACAATGACTCTCTGCGGTTCAGGAGGCATGGGTAAAAGAGACCCTGTCGGCGAAGAGGCAAAGAAACAGGTGAAAGCCTTTTTCGAAAAATTGAAACCTCACTACGAGCTGGCCGAATCGAAAGGCATCACCATGGTGATCGAGAACCACAAGAACTCAATGCTGTCGTCCCCGGACTCGATTCGCTACTTCTCTGAACTGAATCCCTCGAAGAACATCGGCATCGCTTTTGCACCGCACCATCTTCACGACGTCGTCGATGACATTCCCACACTCATCAAAGACTGCGGTAAAGAGAATATCCCGTTCATCTACTTTCAGGAGCATCACAAATCCTCGAAAGAAAAAATGTCCGAACAGGAACAGCTCAAACAGTTGCCCGGACATGGGTCTCTCGACTACGTTCCCATCCTCGCAGCCCTCCGCGACATCAAGTTCGACGGACTTGCCGAGATCTTTGGTCATCCCGTACCCCGGGGCATTCCCATGTTGGGCACTGCCGGTGAAATCACTGCCGCGATCAATACTTCAAGAGAATACATCAGTGACTGCTTGAAGAAGATATGAGTGTCCCCATTTTTCGAGCTCAATCGTGGGCATTTGCGTTCCTTTTCATAGGCGTCCTTTTGTCCCGGGACATTTCACACGCCTCCCCTCACGTGGTTGGGTATGAACGCTTCCATGTCGACAGCCCCAATGCAGCAGGGGGAGCCATTCTCTTCTCCGAACTTGGCTGCGCAAATTGCCACGGGGGTTCCGATGTCGCCGTGCCACGTTCCGGACCTTCCTTGAATGACATCTCGGACCGCGTGTCCCGCGACTGGGTCGTCGAATTCCTGAAAGATCCGGAATCACGACGGAAAGGATCCACCATGCCGAACCTGGCTCACGGACTTTCTGATGAAGAAGTGGAGTCGGTCACCAACTACCTTGGCACACTTGGCAAAGGCCTGAAACTGAGGCCCGGGCGCCACGCAAACGCGGAAAACGGAAGTGCTCTCTACCACGAAAAAGGGTGCGTCGCCTGTCATGCCCCGACGGCTGATTACCGCGGTCCCGCAGGAAGTGGAGAAAGCCTCACCTCACCTCTCGCCATTTCTCATCCAGATCTGAAGAAGAAGACAACACTGACCGCTCTCGACTATTTCCTATCAAACCCGGCGCGCTATCGAACTGACGGACGCATGCCTCACATCGCCCTCGATAAACAGGAGTCGCTCGACATTGCGGCCCACCTTCTTGATTTTCAAGCGAGTGACCCCCGCGAAGCCGACGCTCATAAGGCCTGGCCAAAAGCTGGCGAACCATCCGTCCAAAAGGGAAAAAGCCTCGTCGCCAAACTGAATTGTATCGCCTGCCACGCCATTCCCGGGAAAAAGGCTGACACTTTGATTTCCTTATCCGCTCCTCCCGAAAAGGACGCTGGCCATTGTCTTTCTGCATCACCCACAGCCGGAATTCCAAGCTACAAGCTAACAGAGGCACAAAGATCAGCTCTTGTCGCATTTCTAAAGGATGATCAACCAAAGGAGCCGGGATCCCGGGAGGATCTATCGCTCGCGGCAATGAATTGCTACGCCTGCCACGACCGGAACGGAATCGGTGGCCCCACCATCAATACCAACCCCTTCTTCCACGGACTGGAAAGCCTCGGAGATTCCGGTCGGCTACCTCCGCCTCTCACTGGAATCGGCGACAAACTGCAGACGGAATGGCTCGAGGGTGTGCTCACCGGAAAGCCGAAAAACCGGGTTCGGCCCTACATGAAAACCAGCATGCCTGCCTACGCGAAGCATGCCAAGGTCCTCGCCGACTGGTTTGTAAAAGAAGATCTGAAAACGGATTCCCCACCAATCACAATCCGCCCTGACGATATTGAGGTGGGTAAAAAACTCCTCGGAATTCAGGGCGGTGTGAATTGCATCACCTGCCACAATTGGGGAGAACAGAAATCGCTCGGGATTCCCGCCCTCGACATCAGTTCACTCGACCAGCGGCTTCGTCCTCATTGGTTTCGCGAGTATCTGCTTAACCCGGCATCCTATCGCCCGGGAACATTAATGCCCCCTCTTTGGCCACAGGGGAAATCCATGGTCCCGGATGTTCTGGACGGCAATGCAGAAAGACAGATCGCAGCCATCTGGGGATTTATCAAAGAAGGAGAAGGCAAACCAGAGGGATTCCCCGACCATATGCCCGGCCAATTCGAATTGACTCCTATTGTTCGCCCTATCATTCAGCGAACCTTCCTTGAGAAAACGGGAACCAAAGCCATCCTCGTCGGTTTCCCGGGTGAGATTCATCTGGCATACGACGGCTCGAAAGGCCGGCCGGCCCTGGTGTGGCGCGGGAAGTTTTTCGATGCCTACAACACTTGGTTTGTCCGCTCCGCCCCTTTCGAGAATCCCTTGAGCGATGACGTCTACGAGTTTGAAGCTTCCAGCGAAGAGAGCGGAAGATTCCGCGGATACAAGACCGACGGGAAAGGAAATCCCACTTTTCTGATCAGCAAAGAAGGTCAGGATATTGAAGACAGCTTTCGTGTGGCAGAGAAGACCCTCATCAGAACACTGACATGGAAGCCAGGCGAAGCTCCGACAGTGACCCATCCGAAAGGAGTCTCGATCGAAGAGAAAAAGGATCAGGCGTCCGTAACTTTTACCTACAGCTGGAAATGAGAAAAATTATCTACATCACTTCAGCACTCCTCTTTTCCTATGTATTCGCAGAGGACAAGTCCGGGAGTTCCTACAGCCGCTTCGAGTTGATCACCGCCAGTGAAACGAGCCATTCCCGCTCTGCCGAATGGAAGCCGGGCGATGGCATCACACTTGAAGTCAGCGGGATGGCCTGGATGGACGACAAGCTCGCCGTCTGCACCCGTAAGGGCGACGTCTGGATGGTCGAAAACCCTCTGTCGGATGACCGGGACAAAATCAAATTCAATCGTTTCGCCTCCGGGCTCCACGAGCCACTTGGACTTCACCGCGACGGGAAAGACATTCTCGTTTCGCAAAGGTCGGAGATCACGCGGCTTCAGGACAATGATGGAGACGGTCTCGCCGACGCCTTTCTCACTGAATGCGATGGCTGGAATGTCTCAGGGAATTACCATGCTTATGCCTACGGACCCGAGAAAGATGGACAGGGTAATCTCTGGGTCACTTTGAATCTTGGAATGGGTGATCTTGCCAACAACAAGATTGGCTGGCGAGGCTGGGGCGGCGTCATTGGCAAGGACGGTGAGTTCGTTCCCAAATCCCTCGGGATGCGATCCCCCAGCGGAATGGGTGCGAATCGCGATGGCGACATGTTTTACTCTGACCAGCAGGGAACCTGGATTCCGGCCACGCCGATTTATCATCTGAGGCCCGGTGTATTTTTTGGAAATCAGGAATCGCTACCGAGTCTCGAGTTAGCGGATGCTCCTTTCAAAATGTCGAAAATACCGGAGCCCAATCAACCCTATCCGGATGCAGTGAAAAGCTCTCCTGAATTTACCGCTCCGGCAGTTTGGCTCCCCTACAACAAAATGGGGCGCTCAGCGACAGACATTCAAGTGATCGATGAAAATGGAAAATTCGGTCCCTTCGATGGGCAAATGCTGATCGGAGAATTTACCAACTCCTCAGTAAATCGCGTGTTTCTGGAGAAAGTGAATGGCGAGTATCAGGGTGCCTGCTTTCCCTTCCTCGACGGATTCCCTGCGGCCGTAGTTCGCTTGAGTTTTTCCCCGGACGGGTCACTCATGGTCGGGATGACCAATCGCGGTTGGTCATCGCTCGGGAACCGATCCTATGGATTGGAGAGGGTCAGCTTTACGGGAGACACTCCGCTGGAAATTCAGGAAATGCGGGCAAAGCCGGACGGATTCGAACTCGTCTTCACCAAAGCAATCGACGCGAAGACTATCAGTGAGTCCGCCTTGAGCCTGAGCAGCTACACCTATGAGTATTCGTCGAAGTATGGCGGCGAAGAAATGGACACAAAGAAACACAAGGTCTCGAAGATCTCAGTTTCAGACGATGGCCTCAAGGTTCAATTCCAAGTCGACAATTTGCGCGAATTGCATGTCTTCGAATTGCAAACCACCGGAATCAAATCTGCAGACGGCGTTCCTCTGGAACATTCGAATGCCTACTACACTCTCAACAGAATTCCGAAGTGATCAAGTTTTGCCTGGGAGTGTTGGTTCTCGTCCTTTGCGCTAAGGCATTTTCCGCAGAACGCCCGCCAAATATTGTCTACATCATTTCCGACGATCAGACCTGGAGTGATTTCGGGTTCATGGGAAATGAACGCGTCCACACACCCAATCTTGACCGACTCGCTTCGCAGTCTGCACAATTTCCCAACGGCTACCTGCCCACCAGTGTCTGCCGCCCTTCTCTGGTAACACTGCTCACGGGGCTCTATCCGCATCAACACGGGGTGCATTTTAATCATGGTCCTCCCGGAAATTCGGGGTACAACCGGATGAGCTCGGTGGCAGAATATGAAGAGACCAGGAATCGCGAATTTGAGCTCATCAAGAAAGTCCCCACCCTCCCTCAAATTCTTCGTGACCAGTTAAACTATCGTTCTTTGCAAACTGGAAAATTCTGGGAAGGGCATTGGCGGAATGGCGGATTCACCGAAGGAATGACAACCTTCACCGCTCCTCCTGAAGAGCAAACCTACGGAGGAATCCGAAAACTGAAAAGCGGAGACCGCGTTGCACACGGCAACGGGGATTGGGGTCTCCAGATTGGCAGGGAAACAATGCGGCCGATCAAAGACTTCATCACCAGCTGCGAAAAATCCGGGGGGCCCTGGTTGGTCTGGTATGCGCCCTACCTCCCGCATCAGCCGCATGACTCTCCTGAAAAGTTTTACGAAATCGCAAAAGCAAAGCCCGGCGTGAAAGCTCACGAAATTCCTTACTTCGCCTCCATCGCCCAGTTTGATGACACTGTAGGCGAACTCATTTCCTTCGTCGAAAAAACAGCGGCCGAGGCGAATACAATCTTCGTGTTTGTGTCCGACAACGGATGGAGTCCGGGCACCAGGCCTGAGAAGAATCGCCCACAGGAATTCGCTCATACCAAAACCAGCAAACGCGCTCCTTTCGATGAAGGTGTCCGCAGTCCGATTCTGATCCGCTGGGATGGAGTGATCAAACCGGTGACTCACGAGGAGCTCGTGAGCAGCATCGATATTGTCCCGTCGCTGTTGAAAGCAGTCGGAGCGGAATCACCTGAACTTCCCGGCGACGACCTGCTCGGAAGACTCGACCCTGATCGTGCTGTCTTCGGCGAGATTTATCCCGGTGATTCCACCAGTCTCAACAACCCGAAGCAGGACCTCGCCTACCGCTTTGTCCGGCAGGGTGAATACAAACTCATCCAGCCTGTTGGGAAACAACCGTGGAATAACTACCTCGACGGACCCGCGCTTTATCACATCGCCAAAGACCCCGGGGAAAAGATTAATCGTATCGGCGACCCCACGCTGAAACACATCCTGCAGAATCTTCACGAGTCCCTCGAGAATTTCTGGAAGGCTGCGGATTGATCTTTTTACACGAATTTTACAGAGATGTTGCAGGGATGTCACTCATTCTGCCAGCGGGCGCTTAGGGTGAATTCATGAGATTAGAATCACGCCTACTAATACCGCTACTCGCCGCTGCATTATTTTACAATGCGCCTGTCTCCGCTCAGGAGAAAAAAGATTCTCCTCGACCCGCTGCGGGCTTCGAAGGGAAAGAGGTCAAGTCGGAGAGCATGCCGCAATTCAGTTTGTTGGTCGAATTTTTCGAACTCGACCACCGCTCTGCCAACAAGCTGGTCAGCCAGTTCGCGCCACGCGCCGCCGATGCCGGGGAGCTTCGGAATATTCTCGATGCAAAAGTAAAACAGGGGGATGCCGAACTCGTCGAAACCGGCTGGCTCCGCGGCCTCTCCGGGAACCGCGTAAAATTGGAATCGATTCACGAGCATATCTACGCAACGGAGTACGATCCGGCCGAGATTCCCAATACCGTCGGAGGAAACCTATCCGACCAAGCTGCGGGCGATAAGAAAAAGGGGAAGGCTGTCGCTGCTCCACTGCCACCGAATGCCGGTTCCCCCGATGGCCCCGCTATTCATATCACATCAGCAAACCCCAGCGCCTTCGAAACACGACACCTTGGCCTGACCATCGAGGCGGACGTCGTCATTTCTGAAAACCGCCACTCACTCGAGGTGAACGCTGCGATTGAACGAACCGAACGAATTGACGACCGCTATTTCACCCGTCCCGATTCAGAAGATACCGCCCATGGAATCGACCATATAAGCATGCCTAATTTCTATACGATGACCAACACGATCCAGTTCACCTGCATTCCCGGAAGGTCCAACCTCGTTGGGTTCCATACTCCCTATCAAGATCCCGACCGGAGAATTCTCTGCCTGGTCACTACTGAACTCATCCTCGCCAAAACGAAGTAAGCGAATTGTTTCAACCATCAAATTTTACCATTTCATCAACCTATGAATCCAATCAGAACTTTATTTCCAATCCTCATCGCTCTAACTCTCGTCGGAAGTGTTTCGGCACAAGAAAAGCCGAAAGCCGACGATAAAAAAGTAAAGAAAGAAAATGTCTTCAGCAAAACGGAAGAGTCCAATGACCAGCTCAAGGATATCCAGCCCGGAGTGGGTATTCTCATCGAATACATCTCTCTCAGCCACACGACCGCCAATGAACTGCTACGCAAGATCGGAACAAAAGCTACCGATGCCGGGGACACACGGAAACAACTCGACGGGATGATCGACAGAGGAGATGCGGAACTGTTGGAAACAGCATGGGTGCGTTCCCGCTCGGGACAGAGAGCGAAAACATTATCGGTACTCGAAAAGATCTACCCTACCGAATATGATCCACCTGAAATTCCAAATCTGATCGGAAATATTGGCAGAGCAGTTCCGCTGAAAAAAGGGGACCCGACCATCCATATGACCCACGGAAACCCTGCCGCATTTGAAACTCGAAATGTTGGAATCACTCTGGAAGTGGACCCGGTCATTGGAGCAGACCAAACACATATTAATCTAAATCTAGCTCCGGAAATCGTGAAGTATCTCGGCGAAAACTATGTGTTCCGTGAAGGGCGCGAACATACCGCGAGAGGGGTGGATCACATTTCTATGCCCATCTTTTACACCTGGAGAGAGACGCATCAGATCGAAGTGGCTGACGGCAGTTACAATCTGCTTGCTATCCACACTCCCCACGATGATCCGAAAAAACGGGTACTCATTTTTATCCGGGCAGATTTGATTTCTTTCGAGTAAGCCAGGTGTTAGTTTGAAAGCGAATGCCGTCTCTCCGACAAACCCCTGTCTGGATTCTAGCGTTGATTCTTCTATCAGCGCTGGCGGTTCTCTTTCTGGGATTCCATTTCGCCAAAGAAAGGAACGAAGTAGTGGTCGAGCAGGACCGCGCTCCTCTGGTGAAATTCGCTACCCAACTACTCAAGGAGATCGAGTCGCTCGAAGTCCTCTATCAGGATAGACTCCTCGAAACTCGAAACCGGATAGGTATTGACGCTTCGGAAATCGCGATCGCGGCTGCATGCCGGGAAATGGTAGGGATCGAACAGGCCACGGTCTTTCCCGTGCGAAAACCACCAATACATGTCGACCTTCGGGAAACAGACCGTTCAATCCCCTTGCCACTTCCCCGACGGATCAATGAAACCGTCTCCGGCGAAGGTTTGCTCGTCGATATCGAGCGATTCGAGCGCAGCGACCGGAGCGTCCCTTTTCAATGGCAAAAGCCGCCCGGACATCCGCCTCATTTTCTCACCAAGATTGATTTTGATTCCTACCTGCTTCTGCGGATTAACCCGACTCTGGCGGCGAAGGCTGCAGACTCGTGGCTTGAGGAGTGGGTTCCCAAACATTTCTCCACGGTGGAGACTGCCGGAGTTCCCGCCGTCCTCGAGAATCCACGCGGCAGGATCATTGCTTCCACTGTTGGCTCCGAACCCGGTGATCGACTGGATTTTCATCTGCCGATTTCCTCGGTTTTTGGAACGTGGAAAGTGTCATCGCCGATGCAAACAAAGATTGTCACCACCTATCGCTATCCCATCATGATTGGGTCCTCGGTCCTCGCCATCATTTTGGTTCTCGCCGGGCTTTTTGGTTTCGCCCAACAAAACCGGGCTCTGCGACTCGCAGAGCAAAGAGTGTCTTTCGTCAATCGCGTCTCGCACGAACTGCGCACACCGATGTTGAATATTCTCCTCAACGTCGACCTTCTCTCCGACCCGGCATATGGAGACGGGAATCCAAAAAAACGAACAAAACGACTCGGTCTGATTCGCGAAGAAGCAAACAGGCTCAGCCGACTCCTTGAGAATGTGTTGTCGTTTTCGAGGCGTGAGAAAATTAGAACCGACGAAGGCAATGTTGGACAGGACTTGAGAATTCAACCCTGTCCGCTCGAACCGCTGGTCGACGAGGTCCTTTCTCATTTTGCAACAACCCTGGAGCGAAAAGGAATCGAGGTTATTCGGAAAATGCCGGACCCTCCCCTGTCTATTCTCGCCGACCCCGACGCTTTCTCCCAGGTCCTCGGCAATTTAGTTTCCAACGTGGAAAAATACGCTGCTGAGGGAGAACGGTTCGAGATCTCCGCGGAATCTTCGAATGACGGCAACCATGTCACTCTCGCGGTAACCGATTTCGGACCGGGCATTCCGAGGTCAGAAGCCTCCCGAATATTTCGACCTTTTGTAAGAATCAGCGACTCCACATCCGATGGTGTTTCCGGCACCGGACTTGGCCTTGCTATCGCCCGGGATCTCACCGAAAGCCTGGACGGAACACTCGAACTCGATTCTCCCGGGAAAAGGACCGATCAGGGAGCCCGCTTTGTCCTGACTCTACCGCGGGCAGCAGACAACATTGTGGAAATGGCAGGATGAACGAATGAAGATACTCATCGCCGAAGACGACCCTGTTTCTCTCGACACCATCGAGGAGTGCCTTCTTGATGAAGGTTTCACCACCGTCCTGGCCCGGAATGGAAAGGAGGCGGTCACCCTCTGGGAACGCGAGAAGCCCGACCTCGTCTGCCTCGACATCATGATGCCGCAAATGGATGGCTTCGAGGTGTGCCGTCATATCCGGGCATTGAACCAGTCGCTTCCGATTCTTTTTCTCTCCGCAAAAAACGAAGAGATCGATATCGTAGTGGGCCTCGAACTCGGTGCCGACGATTTCATCCGCAAACCCTTCGGGAAACACGAACTCATCGCGCGGATTCGATCCGCACTCCGTAGAGCAGATCTCGCAGCGAATCCGGAAAGACCCGATAGTTTTGCAATCCGTGATCAACTTACGGTGTATCCGGCTCAGCTTCGCGCCGTCCGGGAATCGACCGGTGACAAAATTGACCTGTCGCCCCGCGAGGTTGCCATTTTGAGCCTTCTGCACCAGCACACGGGAGACGCTGTTCATCGCGACAGAATCTTCGATGAGTGCTGGGGGCTGGATTATTTCCCCGAGTCCCGAACACTCGATCAACATATCGTCCGGCTGCGGAAACGAATCGAAGTTGACCCTTCCAACCCGGAATTAATCGAGACAGTGAGAGGAATTGGGTATCGCATCCCCTGACGATTCAGTAGGGTAATGTGATCGGTTCAAGAGGGTTGAGCCGCGAAATCGGTTGATCGGGCCGCCGTCCGGTTGTCTTCTCTTCCATGATCAAAATTCTCGATCTCAATCATGTCGCGCTTGGTGTCAGCGATGTCCCGCGCAGTATTCGATTTTATGAAGAAGTCGTTTGCCTGAAACAGAAACCACGCCCCGCCTTCGATTTTGACGGTGCCTGGTTTGCGCTCGGTGACACTCGGGAACTCCATTTGCTGGAGGGGCTCAACACTCCCGTTCATGAACATCCCAGGGGGAATCACTTTGCCATTGAGATCGGTGATTTTGAAGGATGTCAGGAGCATCTCGAAAGAGCTGGTGCAAAGATCGTCAATGTGAATCTCCGGCCCGATGGAGCCCGCCAGATTTTCATCGAAGATCCCGACGAACATGTCGTGGAGTTCTGCTTCGTGCCGGAAGAGTTGAAACAATAAATCCGGTCGCCCTATGAAGTCGCAAGCGGACCTTGACGCGACGGGGCCATCCGCTAGAATCGCGTGTCCCTTTAAGAAAGGAACCAACCGCTATCCATTTTTGATCGAACTATGAGTGATCCTACACCCAACGCCGAAGAAACCGCCGAATTGGCAGAAGTAAATAAAAAGCCATTCGCCAAGCGCCTCGGCTATTACTCGAAGAAGTCCGGCCCCGGCTGGCTTCAGGCCGCAATTACCCTCGGAGGGGGCTCTCTCGCCAGCGCCTTGTTTCTCGGTGTGATTCTCGAATACAATCTGATGTGGCTTCAGCCGCTCGCAATGATTTTGGGAGTAATCATGCTGAGCGCCATTGCCTATGTGACTCTTTCGAGCGGAAAACGACCTTTCGGCGCAATTAAAGAATACGTCAGCCCGGTGCTCGGCTGGGCCTGGCTCATCGCGGCAATGATGGCCAATATCGTCTGGTGTCTTCCTCAGTTTGCTCTCGGAACCGGAGCGATTCAGCAGAATTTACTGCCGGGAATATTTGAAGGGAAATCCTGGGCCCCCTGGGCCATCGGTGTCGTGCTGCTGGCAATCGGGGCCACGATCGTGAAAGCCTACGACAGCAATTCCAAGGGGGTAAAACTCTTTGAGACTATCCTTAAAATCATGGTCGGAATCGTGGTGGTTTCTTTCTTCATCGTCGTCGCAAAACTGACTTTCGCCGGCACTCTCGAGTGGGGAAAAATCTTCAAAGGCTTCATTCCTAATTTTGCCTACCTCAACCAGCCGGCACCTGATGTCGCCGCGGCCATATCTGCGACCGGAGACGCCGCACCTATATGGACCGAGCTGATCTCGAAAGTTCAGACCGACAAAATCATTGCCGCTTTCGGAACCGCTGTCGGTATTAACATGACCTTTCTCCTCCCGTATTCGATGCTTCGCAAAGGGTGGGGAAAAGAGCATCGCGGACTGGCGACTTTCGATCTTTCCACCGGATTGATCATTCCTTTTATCGTGGCTACCAGCTGTATCGTCATCGCTGCGGCAAGTCAGTTTCACGGCAAATCGGAAGATATCATCAACCCGGATGGCTCCGTGATTGCCGGAAAAGAAGGCAGCTTCAATTCCGTTGCCGACAAATTTGTAAGTAAATATTACACCGCCGAGTTGGACGGGCTCGAAGGGGACGCTCAGACCGCCAAAGTCGAAGAACTCCGCAATGGCCTCTCCATTGAAAACAGAAGAATCGCAGCAATGCAGGTCGACAGGAAGGACAGCGATCTTGCGAAATCCCTTTCCGCTCTTGCCGGTGAAGGATTCGGGAAAATCGTCTTTGGTGTCGGTGTTCTGGGGATGGCGATTTCAACAATTATTATTCTCATGCTGATCAATGGCTTCTGTCTCTGCGAGGCAATGGGACGGCCCGATGACAAGAAGCTGCACTTCCTCGGAAGTCTCATTCCGGGGCTCCTCGGAATCTGTTTCCCTCTTGTCTGGACCGGTGAATCCAAAGCCGCCCTCGCGATTCCAACTTCGGTGATCGGCAGTTCGCTTCTTCCGATCGCTTACTTCACCTTTCTGCTTCTCATGAATTCGAAACGGCTCCTCGGAGATGCCATGCCGACTGGAGGCAAACGTATCGCCTGGAACGTCGCTATGCTGGTTGCCACTGGTGCCGCTACTTTCGGCACGGTCTGGGCATTGAAGAGCAAAGAAGCCTGGGGCCTTCCTGTAGGGAAAATCGGAATCGGTTTTATTATCCTTCTATTCATCCTCGGACTGATCGGCTTTATCAGCAAAAACAAGAAGTCTGCAGCCTGAGATCGTTTCACCGTTCACTTCCAACTTTTAAATTCTAAGCAATGAAATTCGGAATCATCGGAGCCGGCATGATCGCCAACTTCCACGCCAAAGCCATTCAGGCGATGGAAGGCGGCGAGCTGCATTCTTTTTACGGACGCCGCAAGGAGGCCGTCGACGAAATGGTCGAGGAGAACGGCGGGAAGGGATACACCAATCTTGAAGAGTTCCTCGCTGATCCGGAACTCGATATTGTGACGATCGCCACACCGAGCGGTGCCCATTTGGAGCCTGCTGTTGCGGCGGCAAAGGCAGGCAAGCACGTTGTTTGCGAAAAGCCTTTGGAAGTGACCCCTGAGCGGATTGACCAAATGATTGCCGCCTGCGACGAAGCGGGTGTGACTTTGTCGGGGATCTTCAACCGCAGATTTCACCCGGCCATGGACGTTTTCAAGAATGCGGTCGATGAAGGGCGCTTTGGAAAGCTGACCATGTGCGATGCGGTGATCAAATGGTATCGCGATCAGGCTTACTACGATTCCGGAGCCTGGCGCGGGACCTGGGCTCTCGACGGAGGTGGCGCCCTGATGAATCAGTCGATTCACCTCATCGATCAGCTGATTTATTTAGCGGGTGATGTTGCTGCGGTAACAGCCTCAATGGCCTGCCTTGCTCACGAAGGAATCGAAGTGGAAGACACCGCTGTCGCTGCCCTGGAATTCAAGAACGGAGCCCGTGGAATCATTCAGGGATCGACCGCATGCTGGTCCTCCACCGGTCACCCGGCCGAAGTGAATTTATGTGGCGATCAAGGTTCCGCTTTCCTCGCCGATGAAAAATTTCGGGTCTGGGATTTCGCTGAAGGAAAGCCGGAGGACGAGGAAATTCGTTCAACCCTAATGCAGGGAACGGAAACCAAAGGATTGGGAGCGAACGATCCCTCAGCGATCAATTTTACCGGCCACCAACTCAATTTTGAAGATGTCGTCCGATCGATCAATGAAGGTCGCCCTCCCCGGGTGGATGGCCACGAAGCCCGTCGCGCCGTTTCACTGATCTGTGCGATCTACGAAAGTGCCCGCAACGGCGGCAAGAGAGTCGAGTTGTAGGGATTTACGGCTTATGCCCCGGCTGCTCTTAGCGACCGAAGGAGGTCAGGTTGTCACGTTTGACACGGATACGAAGGATCATGAGGTCGTCTTTCGATGCTCTGCCGACGAGGCAATGATGGGCATTGAAATCGTGGGCGATCATTTGTTTGTCGCCAGCCTCAGCCAGATCTACAAACTCTCGCTTCCCTCTTTCGAGAAAGTTGACGAAACGGAGCTATATGACCCAACGCCTGATTTCCATCAGATGCAGTACTACGATGGGAAAATCTACATCACGGCGACAAAGCTGAATCAAATCTGGATTTATGATGAAAAGCTGAATCTGGAAAGAATGCATCAAGTGGTGCCTCCCAACCCAAGGCGGCGACCGAAGTACAAAAAGAATTACAACCACCTCAACAACATTATCCGCCACGAAGGGAAATTTTACATCGGCCTCAACTGGCTGACGAAAATTCAATTTCGTTGCAGCGGAGTTCTTGTGACCGATGGCGAACTGAACGAGATCGAACGATTCGAATTCGGTTGGGAAACTCACGACTTTCAGTTCATCGATGGCAAAAGGGTCGCGATCTGCGCGACCTCCAGCAAGGGTAAGCGGGTCAAACATCCCTACCGCTCCGGGTTTTTTGTCGAAGACGAACTTGTATTTGAACACGACGCTGATGAAGCGTTCTGCAAAGGGATGTGTTACGATGAGAAACGTATTTACCTCTGTGGCGGGCGGAAAATGGAGCGGAAAATGCGGAAATTCTCCAGCGCCATGGTGTTTATTCTTGATCGAAACGACTTCTCGCTGATTGAGAAGTATGAAAACAGCGAGATCAAAGCGATAAAGGGAGCTATCATTTATCCTGAAACGTCCTAGCGTTCCGCTCCATAATCTATGTCCCAGCTTTCGAAAGTCCTTGTAACCGGAGTCGCCGGTTTTATCGGAAACCGCGTCGCGCATCAGTTGCTCGACGCTGGCGTCGAAGTGGTGGGCGTCGACAACTGCAACGATGCCTACGATATCAAGGTGAAGAACCACCGGCTCGACTCGATCAATGATCGGGAAGGTTTCGCCTTTTTTGAAGCCGACATCGAGAATCTCTACGCTCTTCGCCCGATCTACGAAAAGCAGGAGTTTGATGCTGTGTTCAATCTCGCAGCCCGGGCGGGAGTGCGATACAGCATGGAGAATCCTCATGTCTACATGACCTCGAATGCCCAGGGTGTTCTCAATATCCTCGAACTGATGCGGGAGTTCGGCACGAAAAAGATCGTGCAGGCATCCACCTCCTCGCTCTACGCCGGGCAACCGATGCCTTTTACCGAATCGGTCCCGGTCGATAGACCTCTCTCGCCTTATGCCGCCTCCAAAAAGGCCGCCGAGGTGATGTGCTACACTTATCATCACCTCTACGGGATCGACGTTTCCATCCTTCGCTATTTTACCGTTTACGGTCCGGCCGGTCGTCCCGACATGGCACCGTTCCGATTCATCAAATGGATTCATGAAGGGACTCCGATCACGGTTTTTGGTGACGGATCACAGACCCGTGATTTCACTTTTGTCGATGACATAGCCCGTGGCACCATCGCTGCCGCCAAACCCACCGGCTTCGAGATCGTGAATCTCGGCGGAGGGAAAAAACCCATCGCCCTGCTCGACTTCATCAAAATGATCGAAGACCGACTCGGGAAGAAAGCGGAAATTGTCTGGGAAGAACTGAACGCCTCCGAGATGAAAGATACCGCCGCTGATATTTCCAAGGCTAAACAGATGTTTGACTGGGAACCGGAAGTCGACCTTGAAGAAGGTCTCGATCAGACGGTAGGCTGGTACCTCGATAATCTGGATTGGGCGGAAAAGGTGAAGCTCTGAGCCTTTTCAGTCGAATCTGGCTCCGACGATTCTTGCCTGATCAATCCCATTGGTCTCCGAAACAGTGATTCTCACGGCGATAAGCTGAAACCGTTTCACGAAAACGTGACGCCGTAGTCTTTGGTAATTTTCAGTCACATCTACCAGAGTTTCCCATTCACCTTCGGCGTTCATTCCCTCCACGGAGTAGGCTTTCACCGTCTCCGGCTGTGGCTTCCCCCAGAGCATTTTGGACTCCGTGTATCCATCGTGATGGCTCAATGTCAGGTGCCGGTGCAGTCCAGTATCGAGAATCAGTTGGATCCCGGAGATTTCCACGGGATCGTTCCAATCGAACTGCAGCCAAGCTGGTAGACCAACCGAAATCCAACGATGTAAGCCAGGCACTTCGCGACCTCTGGGGGCGCCGAGTTCACCAACGACAGTTCGGTTTTGTCCACTGTTCACATTGGCGGCCTCGCCGCCCTCAGTTTCGCTGCTCGCGCATATTTCTGCTTTTGAAACGAGGGGGCAATTCCCCGCATCAGCCCGACCTATCAGATACCCATCGTCTTTCAGCAATTGACGCTGTATCAGCCCGGAATGGTCAGACAAATCCTTAGGCGGTATCCCTTTCTCAATCCCGAGAGCCGCCGCCGTTCCGACTCCCTGCCCCATCGCGGCGCACGTTGCCATGACCCGGGTCGAGGCAAAGGCGACGTGGCTGGCGGAATGATTTCGACCGGCGAACATGAGATTTGAAATATCGCGGGAGACACAGCTTCGCAGCGGTATATCGAAAAGATAAGGAAGCGGATGCTGAACGCACGGCTCCAGCTTCGGAGCGTCGACCCCTTCCGGTGGATGCAAATCAATCGACCAGCCCCCATAGGCAATCGCATCGGGAAACTCGCGCGAAGCCATCAGATCTTTCTCCGATAGAATGTGCTGACCGATGAAACGACGGCTCTCTCGTTTTCCCGGCAGAAAACCAATCCAGTCGAGCGCCCAGTGAGAAGCATCGAAGGGATCGCCTTCACTGTTTTTTACATGATCCCAAATCCCCAGAGTGACCGACAGCAGCTCATCGCGGATCTTCTCGTTGTCCTGGATGGTATCCAGTTCGCCACCCCACTCGGCCCACCAGTATCCGTACTCGTGGGAGAAATCCTCTTCCCCTGGATTTGCATAAAGTCGGAGCTCCAAATCCTCTTCCAAAAAATGCCTGGCCCATTCCGGCGCCTGGAACGGCATCGCCTCAGAATATTTTTTTGCCGTCAGCAGAATCGTCGATCCCAAACGCTTTTTGTCTGAAACCGCCTGAGCCAGAGTTTCTCCAAATGTCTCGCAACTCTCACGCCCTTCTATGAAGGGAGCGTCCGCCTCATACCCGAGCCGCCCATCACCGGTGCAGTCGATGAAGGTCTTCGCTTTTACCCGAAAGGAATCTTCGGTCGATGGTCGTTCCGCCAGGGCCGCGAAGATTGAACCGTCCTCTGCGATTTCCGCACCGCTTATCGAAGTGTTGAGAATCAACTCGAGATTGGGCTCGGTTCTGCACAGATCATAGAGAATCAAGTCGAACATCGAGGCCGATCGCTGCGGATTCCGAACGCAATTCTCCAGGCGGATTTCTTCAATAATTCCCGACTCTCTCGCTTCTGTCACCAACTCCTCCCCGCGATCGAATCGCCCGGTGCCGTTCGCCCCGACGATATGCATGCGGACTTCACTCGATGCATTTCCACCAAGAACCGGTCGGTCCTGAATCAGAATTACACGGGCTCCATTCCGCGCCGCCGCCAGGGCACAGGGAACACCTGCAGCGCCACCTCCAGCAACGAGAATATCGCAGTTCAACTCAATTCGTGAGCGTTCCTTCTTCATTTAAAACAAGCTCACATCCAGATCGACTGAGGAACACCTAGTCCGTGACCTGCTTGATCAATTTTTTGGCACTGTCCCAGTGGTACAGATTTCCCACCGCATCGCCTGCGACGAAGTGGAGACCATCAGGGCTAACCGTTGCGCAATGCACAAAGGCGGCCACGCTCGGCAATGGGGCGTTGGCAAATTTGACCGTCTTGTCTCCCGCTCCAGTGAGAAGGCTGTTGGTCCAGGGTTGATAGGCGACCGCAGTGACTTCTTTCTCAAAACCGACTACTTTCGATTTTTCACTGGCCTCAGCAATATTCCAGATCTTCACCGATTTGTCGGCGCTTCCTGAAGCGATTTGCAATTGATCACTGTGCCAGGCAATACTCAGAACATGACCGGAATGCCCTTCCAGATTCCCGACCCGTTCCAGAGTCTTCGCATCCCAGATCCGAATTAGATTATCACTTGCAGCAGTGGCGATGCGGTCTCCATCCGGAGAATAGCGAACGCAGGTAACAGTGTCGCGATGAGCATCCACTTTTTCTGAAAGAAGCGCCCCATCGAGAGTGCTCCACAACTTCAACTCACCGGCCCGGGACGGAACTCCGCAACCCGTGGCAAGAGTGAAGCCATCGGGCGAATAGTCGAGCGAAGTCACCCGGTCAGGAAGTTGCTCCGGATTCTCCCCGTCTCCGATTGTTCCGCTTAAGCTCCAGCGCGGAGCGTAATCAAAGATCCCCAGACGATTTGATTTTGAAATAACAGCGCAGGCCTGTCCGGCCAGATTTTGACTCGCCAGAAGTGGTTCAGCGAGTTTCAGAGTTTCCAGATAGGCCCCGCTTTTTCCATCATGAATCTGCGTGTCCCCGGTGGGGAGAGAAACCGTGAGATACTTCGAGTCTGCAGAAAATTCAATCGTCTGAGCGACAAATGCTTCGGCCACCTTCTTGATTTCAGCATCCAGTGCCTCGATCTCTTTCTGAAACTGCTTCTCTTGCGCTTCAGCCACCTGCTGCTGCTGCAATGCTGCGGTCGCCTCTTCAACCGCTTTGCCGGAAATGATCGCTGCATGGTCTTTGTTCCGGGCCGCCACCTGCCACTCGCGTTCCGCTTTCTCGAAAGTATCTTTCCCGGTCTCTACCGCCTTTGTTGCATCTGCCAGAGCCTTGTCTGCCGCACCGCGAAGAGGATCTTTTTCGCCGAGCGACGCCTGCTTCTGTTTCGCAGCTGCTTCTGCAGACTGCGCCGAGCGGACAGCAACTAACGCCAATTCATATCCAGCTCGTTTTTCGACGAGAGCCGCAGTGGATGTAGTCGCAGCCGCTTTCTCGTCAGCCGCTTTCTTATCAGCCGCAGTTACCAGGTTTTTAAATCCGGGGACGAGTCCCTTCGCCTGAGCCATTCGCTTGGTGAGCAGTGCTTTCTTCCGCTCAAGTTCCGTCGTTGCAGAGAGATCCAGTATCTTTGCACCATCAGCCGCATTCCAGAGCGCAAGGCTTCCTTTGCCGGGACTGGTCGCGATCCGCTGTCCATCCGGAGAGACCGAGAAAAGCGACACAGGGCCACCGCTCTGAATTTTCCGAATCTGCTTTCCGTCAGCAAGATTCCAAATAATGACGGTGCCATCTTCGCTGGCAGAAATGAGCTGTCCTTTTTGTCCGGGCATGGGAGCCAGATGCTTGATAGCCTTGGTGTGCCCCGCCAAAGGCAATGTTGCCGGATCGGGCGCTGGTGCAGGCTTCGGAGCAGGCTTCGCTGCTGGCTTGGGAGCCGGCGCTGGAGTTGTCGCGGGTTTCGCCGCTGGCTTGGGAGCCGGCGCTGGAGGTGTCGCAGGCTTCGCTGCTGGTTTGGGAACCGGAGCTGGAGGTGTCGCGGGTTTCGCAGCTGGTTTGGGGGCCGGAGCTGGTGTTGTCGCGGGTTTTGCTGCTGGCTTGGGAGCTGGGGCTGGAGTTGCCGCAGGTTTCGCTGGCGCAGGTTTTGGTTCAGGCGCAGGTGTCGGGGCGGCTGCTGCTGCCGCGGGAGCAGGCTTGGGATCAAACACGCTCAATTTGCTGCGATAAATTTTGTTATCAGGAGAAGCTGAAAAAATCTCACCCCCGAACATGGCAACCGCAGTGGGGACAAACCCCGGCTTGTGCACCTTTGACTTGGCAGGATCAGCCACTGTCCGTAAGCGCACCGAACCATCCGCCGATCCGGAGAGGAGAGAGGCCCCGTCCTCAGAAAAGGCGCTGTCTCTTATACACATCTGACGCTGCCGACGAAGAGGATAG
>CAJXQE010000028.1 GCA_913058215.1 uncultured Verrucomicrobiales bacterium | reverse complement strand
CGAGATCAGCCTCGGTCTCGTGGGCTCGGAGATGTGTATAAGAGACAGGTTGGCAATAGGCTCGAAGGAATGTGGTTCCCTTTGCAGCCAGCGCATCGAGGTGCGGAGTGACGGCCACCTTGTCTCCGTAGCAACCCAGAGTGGGCCGCAAATCATCAACCGCGATGAAGAGAACATTTCGTCTGCTCTTGTCCTCCGCGAGAGTCAGGGAGGCGCTGAGCAGCAAAACAGCAAAAATGGTGATTCGGAAAAGCATGTTAACAATCGATGCGTGAGCTCTGAGGATACAAGGAACAAATTGCCTGACCAAGCCTGACTGTGGCGCGATCCGGCAGGGTTCGGCGTTGAAAAGAAAATGCGAGACGGTCTAATGAACGGAATCAGCGACGACGCGTTTCCATTTTGATGAACCATGAATATTCTTTGTTTCCGTATTAATTCTCCACTCTCTTGCAGTCTACTCTTCCTCTTGTTGTTTGCCGGAGGGTTCCAAATTCAGGGATGGGCGCAGGACAAACCCTCGGGTTTTCGCGCAGGAACCGCTGCGGTCGATATCACACCGGACGTCTTTCCCATGCAACTTCGCTCGGGTGCCTCCAAGTATGTCCACGATCCATTTTTTGTGAGAGCAGTAGCTTTTGAAAATGGTGACGGTCGAGCGGTGGTCGCCCTGATGGATGCGATCGGTGTGGGTCGGGATATGTGTGACGAAGCGAAGCGTATTGCTGCGGAAAAGACAGGTTGGAAGGCTGAGCAAATGATGGTTTCAGGGACCCACACTCACACCGCTCCCAAGGGTGGGGACACTTCGCCCGGACGAATTGCCTATGAGAAAAAACGGGGGGAAGGTTTGGCAGCCGCATTGATTCAGGCAATCAAGTCACTTGAGCCGGCCAAGGTGGGATTTGCTTCGGATGAGGAGCCTTCCGAGGTTTACAACCGTCGCTATTTTTTGAAAGAGGGAACCATGGATAAGAATCCGCTTGGTGGATACGACCAGGTTCGAACGAATGCGCCCCGTCAGAATTTGTTGAAGCCTGCCGGACCGACCGATCCGGAAGTTAGCGTGGTGGATGTGCGAACGAAACGGGGCAGGGCGCTGGGTTTGATTGCTAACTATTCGCTCCACTATGTCGGAGGTATTCCCAAAGTGTTTGAAGAGAATGGAAAGGAAGTCGGCATGGCATCGGCTGACTATTATGGCGAGTTTGCCCGGATTATGCCCTACCGGCTTGGAGGATCGAAGCCTCCGGAGAATCTTGTCGCGTTTATGACCAACGGTACCAGTGGTGACATCAATAATATCGACTTCCATTCAAAGCGTGCGCCGCGGGCACCCTTCGAGCAGATTCGAGTGGTGGCAAATAAGACTGCAGATGCTGCGTGGCGGGCTGTTAAAAAGATCGAGGAGTATGATGAAAGCCCACTGGTGGCGATGCGGCAGCGGGAGGTGACATTGACCTATCGCATGCCTTCCGATGAGGATGTGCAGAAAGCCGTGGATTTGCTGAAGTTGACTCGCAAAGACCAGGAGGCCATCAACAAGCGAACCGGTTCAGTGGCGCGCAATACCGTTACCTTTTCGGGTGTGGATCGGCCCGATCCTGAAAAAGTGATTGTTCAGGCAATCCGGATTGGTGATCAGGCGATTGTTTCCCTGCCTTTTGAAGTGCTGGTCGAAATCGGATTGGAAATCAAAGAGAAGAGTCCCTTTCCTCACACTTTTACTGTTTCGCTGGCCAATGGGGGCTATGGCTATCTGCCTCCTCCGAATCAGCACAAGCTGGGGGGATACGAAACATGGTTGGGAACGTCGCGCTTCGAAGAGGATTCCTCGGTGATTCTGACAAAGAACCTTCTGGAAATGCTGGGTGAACTCAAGGCTCTCTGAAACCCAAAACTCAATTAAATGTGATGAGGTTTTCCAGTTCCGCCTTCCGGCTCCTGGTTTGGCTTCTGGCACTTGCCGGGTTTCTTCCTGTTTCAATTTCTCGAGCGGCTGAAGAAGAGCATCCTCTTCGACCCAACATCGTTTTGATTCTCGCGGACGATCTCGGGTTTTCCGATGTCGGCTGTTACGGTGGGGAAATTGGAACGCCGAATATCGACAGGCTGGCAGGCGAGGGAATGAAGTTTTCTCAGTTTTACAATTGTGCCGTGTGCCGCACGACAAGGGTGTCCTTGATCACCGGGCTTCATCCGCGAAGAAGAAAAGGGCGCATGTTGCATGATAATATGACGACCCTTGCGGAGGTCGTGCAGTCGGCAGGATACCGGACCAGCCTGATCGGGAAGTGGCATTTCCCTGTGAAGAAAGAAACAGACAAGAACCGCCTGCCGACCCGTCGCGGCTTTGAATCGTTTTACGGACTGGCTGCAGGGTGCAGCAACTATTTCGACCCGTCTCTGCCGAATCCGGATTTCTACCGTGGTCAGGACCCCTATCCGTTTCTGGATCAGGAGAAGGAAATAACTGAATTTCCATCTGACTTCTACACAACCGATGCGTTTACGGATCGTGCGGTCGGGCAAATCGGCGAGTTTTCAAAAGGCGAAGATCCGAAGCCGTTTTTCCTGCATCTTTGTTACACCGCGCCGCATTACCCTCTCCATGCAAAGCCGGAAGACATTGCGGAGTTCAAAGGAAAGTATGATGAGGGATACTTCGCTCTGCGCGAGACGAGAGTGGAACGCCTGCGTGAATTGGGAATTGTAGATCCCAAGTGGAAGCTTTCCGATCCGGATCCGGACACCAGCGATTTTGTCTATGACTACGGGGTTATTCCCTGGGAGGAAGTCAAAAATCTGGAACGCGAGAAACGCCGGATGGAAGTGTACGCGGCGATGGTGCGATCGATGGATCGGGGTATCGGACAGGTCATGGAAGCGCTGGATAAGGCAGAGGTTGCCGAGAATACGGTCGTGATATTTTTGTCCGATAACGGTGGCTGTGCTTCCCATTCGGGGTACAAGCGCGAGGATGTTCGCAAAGCCCATGAAGACTACAACAAGGAGCTTCCCGGTTCCGTCGACACCTACGATTATGTGGCCCAGGGATGGGGGTGGGCGCAAAATGCTCCGTTTCGACGATACAAAGTCTGGACGTACGAGGGCGGGATATCGACTCCGATGATCGTGCGCTGGCCCGGAAATATCGAAGCGGGAACGATGACGAATGAGGTCGGACACGTTGTGGATTTCATGCCAACGATTATGGATTTGTCCGGCGCGAAGTATCCGAAGAGTCGCAGTGGCGTTCCGGTCCCCTCTGCGGATGGACACAGTCTGATGCCAGTTCTGAAAGGGGAATCGCGTCCTGAATATCCTTCACTTTGTTGGTATCTCTACGGGAACCGCGCCGTTCGTCAGGGGAAATGGAAATTGGTTTGGGGAAGTGATAGGAAAGAGTGGGAGCTCTACGATATGGAGAATGACAGGACGGAAACGGAAGACCTTTCGGCGAAACTCCCCGAAAGAGTTTTGAAGATGGAAGCGGAATGGATGAAATGGGCAAAAGAAACCGGAGCTCCTTTGAAGGGCAATGCGATATGAAGTCAAAAAACTGGATAGGTTCTTTTATAGTTCTCCTCACCTTGTTCACTTGCCTGAGGGCGGCGGCTGACACGACGATCGTGGCCTTTGGCGATTCTACGACTGCGAGCCGGGGAACCCTCAAGATCTATGCGGATATCCTTCGCGCTGAACTTCCCGGGCACGGAGTGAAAGCCGAGGTGATCAATGCCGGTGTCGGTGGGCACAATACCGATCACGCCATGGCGCGTTTTGAGAAAGATGTGATCGCGAATAATCCTGACATAGTCATTATTCAGTTTGGGATCAATGACGCGGCAGTGGATGTGTGGAAGAGGCCGCCCGCGACGAAATCACGCGTGTCTGTCGAGGCCTATGAGAAGAATTTGCAGCACTTCATCAAAGTTTTGAAAAAGAAAAAAGTGAAGATCATTTTGATGACCCCGAATCCGCTACGCTGGAACAAGAAGATGCTGGAGTTGTATGGAGAGGCTCCCTATCTGCCCGGAGATGAGGGCGGGTTTAATGTGAAGTTGAAAGGGTATGCCGCGAAACTTCGTGAACTCGCAAAATCCAGTGATACTCCCCTGATCGATATCTATGGAGTCTTCGAGGAATTTGGAAAGGGAGAGGGGCAGTCGGTAGATGATCTTTTACTGGATGGAATACACCCAAACGATAAGGGGCAGCGGATCGTCGCAGACCATTTGATTGAAATGATCACGAGAAGTAAGGCGCTTCCAACACCGTCTCCGGTGGCAACGAAGGGTCTTCGAACTCACTCCGGACAATGGGAGTAACAGGAACAGGCGACTTTGATTGTGGATATGTCAGTGTGCACTCCTCCTTCCGCTCTCTCAGATCGGCGCCACCACGACAAATGGAAGATCTTTGAATACGAGACTGCAGATTTTGAAGGGAAATGTGTATCCATCGGACGAGAGTCATCAGCCCCCGGTCTGAGCTTGAAGTTGGAGCATCCGGAATGGCGATGCGTCGATCTTGACGGGACACCAACCATGCACATGAGCTACGCGGTCGATGAGGTTCGGGATCACCTCATCGAAGTGTATCGGGAAGTTCTGGAGCGGGATCCAGACGGGGTGGTTTTTATGTTTCACCGCGGTCTTCCGACGATGTTGTGGGAAGAGCCGTTCTGCGAGCGATTCAAAGCTAAGTTTGGTGAAGATCCTCGGAAACTGAAGGAAGCGGATCCACGAGTTCACGAAATGCGGGCGGAGATCATGACGGGGTCTATGCGAAAAATTCGCGCACTGCTTGATGAGGTGGGAGGTGCCGGGGGTGCGTCGGGTCAGCGACTGAAATTCGCGGTCACCACTTTTTCAACGCAGGCTGACAACAGGAAGTTCGGTCTCGATGTGGAGACCTGGATTAAAGAGAAACTGATCGATCAGATTGGAATTGCCTGGTTCGCCTATTACACGACTGGTTTAAAAACCAAAACAGGCGACACGGCCTACTACGCGAAAATTACGGAGGGAACTGAGGTAAAGGTCTACCCATTCTATGTGGGCTGGAAAATGAAGAGCGCGGAAATTCTTTCGGAAAGCGTAGCGCGTGACTACGAGCAGGGCGCAGATGGGGTTGCGGTTTGGGATCCTAATCAGTTTGTGAGTTGGGCCACAGGGAAGGATCTCTATTGGCCATTGGTATCCAGGCTGGGACATCGGGAAAAAGTTCGCGCAGGTTCATTTATTTTCGAGCCAGTGGCAACACCACTGACGAGGATGGGAGAGAATCACTACAGCCGCTGGTATCCGAATACCGGATTTTGAAACGCGGCTTATTGAGCCGCCCGACGGCTGAGAGAGTTTTTCCAACTTTCAGAAAGTGAGGGGCACGCGGCGAGAGCGAGAGCTGCTTCATGATCATCTTTGCGATGATGCATGATCTCGTTGGCTCTGGATACCGTCCACTCCGGGTGGGGGCTATCAATCAGAGTCATCTCACCCGGGGCTTCGACAGTGCCTTCGTTCAAGACGCGGAAATACCAGCCCGTCTTTCCAGTCTGTTCGACCTGCACTGCAAGGTCTTTGACTCTCCACCTCCTCGCCAGCTTCCAGCAAGGTTGACGGGGCTGTGAAACTTGAAGAATGACCTTACCTATCTGGAATTTGTCACCAATACATACCTCATTCTCCGTCTTTTCTTCCACCGAGAAATTTTCACCGAAAGCGCCTGGATCCAATTTCAACTTTAGCGCTTTCTCCCAATGAAGAAGGTGCTCCCGCGGATAGGAGTTGATGGCTTTGTCAGCCCCTCCGTGGTTTTCCAAATCAGCCTGCCCGTCGCCGGCTAGATTGAGGCGGTTCACCATGACTTTTCCGGCAACTGGAGTTTTGAGAAAACCTGATTTCCAGGGCTTGTCGAATGGGTCACCTGAAGTTGAGTCACCGAGCTCTTTTGGCAGCCCCACCTGAATACTGATTAGCTTCATGAATTCACGGCGCTGAAAATGAAGCCAAACAATTTCTCACGAAGATCATCAGTGAGTTCTCCGGCATACTCGCTGATCTCATAAACTTCAGCAAACTCTGACTGTTCACCGATGAACTGTCCGTGGGTGGAAATTAGTTCTTTTCGATATTTCTCTGCAACTGCTCCGTAGAGCAATGGAAGAAACTGAGTTCGCATCCACATATTCCGTTCTTCCCGACCCTCGGGTAAAGGCTCCGAATCTCCCCTGTTGTAGGGCAACCATTCGAAGACCTGAGAGGCGTGGCAGGAGAACATTTCGACAATCGAATCCGAATAGCGGTCAACAGCGATCGCAATATCCGCGCGCAGGGGATTCGGTTGAGTGAAAAGATCTGCCATGTAGGCGATGACAGGATCTTTTCGGAGGGCGGGCGTGTCCGGAACGAGAGCCGGGACCGTTACTGAGAACGACGCGTCTTGAACCAGTTGACCGACCGCGCGATGGTCAGGATGGTAGTCGCAGGTGCGGTGCGTAAGAATCAAGTCCGGCTGGAAACTCCTGATGGCCCGAATGATTTTCCATCTCATTTCCAGGGTGGGCTCCAGGCATCCATCATTGGTGTCCCACACTTCACATTCAGCTCCAATCACAGAGACGGCATTTTTTGACTCCTCAAGCCGGATTGCGGCCAGTTCAGCGCCGTTCTTTTGGTGATGCCCGGCGTTTCCGTTGGTGACCGAGATCCATTTTACGATGTGACCGGCTTCCCGGTAGGCTGTCATGATTCCACCACAGCGGGCTTCTGCATCATCGGGGTGGGCGACAATCAGAAGGAGGCGAAGGGTTGCTGTAGTGGGCATTGGATTCAAAATTGGGTCAGGTTCGATTTAATCCTATACCGGCTTGCCGGAAATTTTGAATCCTAATTTTCAAATCCGAAATTTCTGAGTCTTCGGTGCTTTTTTGCGGCTGCAGATTTTACCTGTATGGCGCCGGGTTTCAGGCCCCGGGGACGGCTAAATAGTTTCGCCGGGGATGTATTCGGGCATGATGCGAATTGACTTGGGAGGAAGGGTTCCGGTTTCCGCAAGGCGCCGGGCAGCCAGCGAGATGCGTCTTGTGAACTGTGCGGGCTTGGTTGCGTAGCGGTTGGGTGAGGGGGTGATGTGTTCAAGAAAGGTTTCATCATCCCTTGAAATGATTGCGATATCTTGCGGTATCCGAATTCCCCGCCTCATGAGAAAGGTCATCGCAGTGAGCGTGTGCACTGCCCGGGCGATGGCAAAGGCAGTGGGCGGATTTTTTCGCTGTAGTTCTCGCTCTAGCAAAGCACAAAGGTTCTCCGCTGTTCCATCGTGGCAGATAACACGAAGTTCACTTTCATTATCCCGCTCGACTGCCTCGCGAAGTCCGGTTTCACTGTCAGCTTCTCCTCCGGTGGATCCCCGGGGAAGGACCAGAGTGATGTTTCGATGCCCTTTGCTCCGGAGAATTCCTCCAGCATGTCGACAGGTGGCACGGTAATCGATATCAACAGAGGGAAGTGCGATTCCGGGCGCGCAGGAGCCGGCAATGAGGCAGGGGATTTGATGTTTTAAAAACCACTTTTGCATTGGCTCACGCGATCCGAAAACCAGCCATGCGGATGCGGGAGTGCGTGCCGTCAGCGCCTTGAGTGCACGGTTGGGGCGCTCTGAAAAGCAGCTTGGGTCTGCAATGAGGTTCAGCTGAAATCCTGCTCGTGCCAGATTGGTTCGGAGTTCATCTACCATGATGACAGCAGAGGGTGCCATTGCGGTGAGGGGACGGGGAGAAATGGCCGCGATGGTACCTTTTCCCGTGGTGGAAAAGGAGTGGGTGGGATGCTTGATGATTTGACGCCGTTTGCCCCGTGAAGTCGCGATTCTTCCTTCCTGTTCCAATTCCTTTAGGGATGCGCGCAAGGTAGGGCGACTGATCTGAAACTGGGAACAGAGAACTCTTTCACCGGGAAGAAAATCCTGCCATTGGCTCTTGAGGATACCCTCGCGTAGAGACCGGGTGGTTTCCGCCACAAGGGAGATTCGGCGGGGGAGATCAGGCTGGGAATTCATCTGGTAAGAAAATATTACCAGTAGGCTGCGCTTGTCAGTTTGCTCTGGCAAGCGAATTGTAAGGACACGAATGACTCAGCTCCCTGTTTGGAATCGATTTTTCTTTGGTGTTTTCGCACTGGTCTTTACCCTCAACCTTTTCGGGGATGAACCGATCATCGACGTGTATGTCAGCACGGGTGACAATCATTTCCTGGGATCATCGCTACCGATAGATTCGCCGACAAGTATTGAGGCGACCTTTGATCTGTTCCGCGATGTGCAACATGCCCGCCGTGTCTACTGGCGCGGGCATGAAGCTTCCTGCTGGTTGGAGACGATGCATGCTCGGCCGGAGAATCCCCGTTCGTATTCATTCTGGACGTGGTTGAACAAGCTCTACACGGAGGTAAAGCCTGATCAGTTGGCGGTAAAAGCAGCGCATGACCGTGGCATGGAGATTTGGGGAATGGCCACTCTTTGGGACTGGGGTTCGCCAGCAGATACGCCCGGGTTCACGGATTATCCTTTTTGCTATGAGTCAAAGCTGAAGCTGGAACATCCGGAATGGGCACCGATGGATAAACACGGTGTGCGACATCAGGGAGGGCCGATCGAACTGGCCTATCCGGAAGCGCGAAAAGCGCTTGTCGACTTGACGGTTCGTGTTGCGGTCGAAGCGGGCTACGATGGTTTGGCTCTTTTGACCTATGTGGAAAATTATTCGCTGCGATTCGAGGAAGAGTTCGGTTTCAGCGATCCGATTGTAGAGGACTTTAAGCGCCAGTACAAAATTGATATCCGCACGGAGCCCTTTCGCCGGGGAGCGTCGAGGGAGGACTGGCTGCGCTTGCGCGGAAGTTACGTGACATCATTTCTGCGGGAGCTGAAAGCCGAACTCGGGAAACATGATATTGCGCTCGGTATGGTGATCGATTCGAATGATCCGTCGCAGCCCTTGTCCTGGAATGTTCCTGAGCTGACCCGAACGGCCGGGCTTCATTACATGGATATTGATACATGGGTGCGAGAAGGCTTGGTCGATGAGCTGTTGATTTACGGAAACAACAGTGGGCAGTCGCAGATGAAGGCATTGGAAGATTTGCAGTACTTGGCGAGGGACACAGAGACATCGGTCAGTGTGATTACTTCAGGACCGTTTCGTGAGGGGTGGAAAAAATATCAGGACGCGGGGGTACCGACGATCCTTGCTGTGAGTGATGATATTCAGCATCTGTCGCGCGGGTTCATTCCAGAGCAGACTGCTGAATCTTTGAGCTCGAATGATCTTTCGAATCGGATGCGAGCTTTGCAGCAGGTCATTGATGGGGAATTTAAAACTGATCTGGAAGTCCTGATTACACTGACGGAATCAGAGAATCTAATTGAGCGTCGTCTTGCGCTACAGGCTTTGGGGGTATCCAGGGATCCGGCCGCTGTTCCTGTGATAGAGAATGGCCTCGGTGATCCTGAGAATGGTGTTCGCTGTGTTGCCGCCCTGGCCTTGTCAAAGAATCACGGCGCTGGTTCGGCAAAGGCTTTGCTGGATGCGGTGGAGAAGAATGGAAACCATATGCTTCGGGAATGTGCGATCATTGCGCTGCGACGACTGCAGCCTTTTCCCTCAGAGGAGATCGAACGCGCCGCATTGGAATCAAAGAGTGGTGATGTCAGAGAGGCGGCGATGCGTTCCCTGATCACTACGGCCCGGACCTCGATGCTGCCGACTTTCCAAAAAGGTCTGAACGACAGCGAACGATTTCCCCGTTTCGCGGCGGCAGAGTCCCTTGGCGTGTTGCGGAAGAATCCTGAAGCGGTCGAGACCCTTATCGGTGCTCTAATTCATGACGATACAGCAGTGGTCAATCGGGCTGCTGTTTCTCTCGGAAAAGTCTTAGCGCGAAATGAATCGGAATTGAAACCAATGCGTCCCAGGATTCTCGAGGCTCTGCTGACAGCCTTCCGTCGTCACAGTGATCCGAAACGGAGCGATCATGACTGGGGCTGGCGAGTGGTCGGAAATGCGATTCTTGAGTTCGGTGATGAGGGCGCGGATGCGCTTCGTGAAATTCGGGATCAGCAGGAAGACCAGCGCTTGGCTGAGTTGGCTTGGCGGGTGGTCGACCTTCCGCAAAAGACCGCGATGTTTAGCGATGTGACCGTCGAGGAAAACGAGGCAGCGATGGAAAGGCGTCCGGGGAGTGACAAGGACCTGTCGGTAGCGCTGGACCTTTACGTGGATCCGAAGGCGGGAGATGATTCAAACAATGGTCGGTCATCCCCAGTAAAAACGATCGCCCGAGCCATGAAGCTGGCTCAGCCTGGAGATACGATTCATCTGACGCCGGAGACCTATTACGAGAGCGCTGATTTCTCGAATAAGCACGGACTCCCCGGTAAGCCGATTACCCTGGATGGTCATGGCGCCGTGCTCGATGGGAGCGAGCCGGTCACCAGTGCGGAGTGGGAACAAGTTTCGCCCGATCTTTATCGAAGGCAGAAGATTTACAAGACGACCGACGACGCCATCGTTGGCCGCTGGTTCTTACTTTGGGATGGAAAGATGCAGCGGATGAATCGCTGCTCTAAAGGCCCCAGCGATCCGCTGAAGAAACCTGAGGAACTCAAGCCGGGGGAATGGACATTCGTGAGGGAAGATGGCGATGCCTTTTACCTGAAACTGAAGCCGGGCCAAAAACTCGATGAGGCGAATATCCGGTATCCGAAGAGAAGTAGTGCCGTTGTTCAGAGTATTACGGGGTCCTGGCTCACCGTGAAGAATGTGACGGGCACTCACGTTTACAATGATGGTTACAATATTCACGGGGCGCAGCGGAATTTGGTTTTTGAAAATATAGGCGCCATCGAATGTGGAGACGATGGGTTCAGTGCTCATGAGGATGTGGACTGTCAGATAGATGGCTTTGTTAGTATCCGAAATGCGACAGGGCTTTGCGATACGGGGACAAGTCAAACACACTACAAAAATGTGTTCATCAAGGAATGTATCGGGTTCGATCTGTATTTTATCGGGTTGAAACATTCGATTGAGAATGCACTGATCGACAGCAGTGCGGCAAGGGCCTTTTGGGTGGACGGGAATCAGTTGAAGGATGGTCAGGTCTGTCAGGTGAAGATGAAAAATGTAATCATTCGACGCGCCGGTGGTGGGCCGCAGGAGTTGAGAGTTGGGAATGGCGGATTTCTCTTTGCTGAGAATTGCACCTTTGATAGTGTCAACGTGATGCTGACGCCAAAGGGAGGCGTGGATTTCCAGAAGTGTGTTTTCCGGAAGGGTAAATTTCACCCCGAAGTGCAGACCTATCCGAACACGATCTGGCGCGGTGACGGAAATATTTATGACTTCAAAACCCTGAAGGTGGTTCATAAACCTTTTACGCCGGAAACTTTTGCCGAGTTCCAGAAACTGACGGGAAGCGAGCCTGATTCGAAGTGGGACGTTTCTCCGAAAGTGCCGGAAGGCATCGGTGCTGATGAATCAAAACTCAAAAACTTGAAAACCCAATGAATCCAGAATCCACTCTATCGAATGATCGTCGCCATTTTCTAAAAGCCGCCGGGGCAGTTTCGATTGGCGCTGTTGCTTCCGTACCGTTTGTCGGGCGTGCTGCCGGAGAGGCGACCATTATTGAAACGAAAGTCATTTCCCAACGACCTGAGTATTATTGTGGATGGCCAACGCTGGCCCGCCGGAAAAATGGCGAACTGTGGGTTAGTTGGTCGGGAGGCCGCCTCGCTCACGTTTGCCCCTTCGGGCAGGTCGTTTCCATGACTTCGAAGGACGACGGCAAGACCTGGACGTGGCCGCGCGTTCTTTTGGACGGGGCGATTGATGATAGGGATTCGGGTTTTCTTGAAACGGAAAAGGGAACTTTGATTGCGACGACTTTCACCTCTCTGGCCTACGAATCCTACATGAAAAAAGGTCAGCAAATGAGTGGTCTTGGACAGGACGGCTGGCAGACGAAGAATTTTGGCGACGAGGAATTGAGACGGTGGATGGCTTGTCACAACCGGCTCACGGACGAAGAGAGAAAAGCGGAACTGGGCCAGTGGTTGATCCGATCTGAGGACGGAGGAAAGACATGGGGAGAACGGATCCCAACGATCGTGAACAGCCCGCACGGGCCGATTCAATTGAAAGATGGGCGTTTGCTCTATCCGGGGAAACAACTGTGGGCTGAAGGCAAAAAGATCGGTGTTTGCGAATCCAATGACGATGGTAAAACCTGGGATTGGGTTTCCGATATCCCGACCCGCGAAGGCGATGATCCCGTCAAGAGTTACCATGAGTTGCACGGTGTCGAAGCCGCTGATGGAGCGATCGTGGTGCAGATTCGTAATCACAATAAGGAGAACGCCGGGTGGACGCTGCAAACGGAGTCGTCGGATAGTGGAAAGACCTGGAGCTCGCCACACCCGATCACCTATGGTTTGCCCTCCCATTTGATGAAGCTCAAAGACGATCGGCTTCTCATGACTTACGGCCACCGTCGTGCGCCCTTCGGTAACCAGGCGCGAGTGAGTTCCGATAACGGGAAGAGCTGGAGTGAGCCGATGATCATTTCGGGAGACGGAGCCGGAGGAGACCTCGGGTATCCGAGCACGGTCGAACTGGACGACGGAACCTTGCTGACGGTTTGGTATGAAAAAATGAAGGACCAAAAACACGCTGTTCTTCGTCAGGCTCACTGGAAACTTCCGGAGGCATAATTTCTTTTCTACCCATCTTACTTATGAATAGATTCACCGCTATTTTTTTCCTGGCTGCTCTCTCATTTTCGTATTCCGCCAAAGCTGGCGTCACTGTCGATGGCAGTCCGGAAACCGAGGAAGCGGTTTTCTTTTCCTTCGATGATCACGCCATTCCCTGGCGGAATAATCTCTATGTCACTCCAGTGACTGCGACAAAACATCCCGGCAACCCTGTGCTGAAACGCGGACCGGAAGGTGCCCCTGACCATGGCCATGCCATTCTTTACGGGACGGTGATGAAACAGGGCGACAAGTTTCGCATGTGGTACCTCGGCATGTTTGAGACGGAAGTGAAGGCTGGTCAGGCACCTGGTTGGTGGCGTCCGATGTGCTATGCGGAGAGTGACGACGGCGTCACTTGGATGAAGCCCGAATTGGGACTGGTCGACTTTAAGGGAAACAAGAAGAACAATATTTGTCTGATCGAATCGGAAGTGCCATCACTCGCGAAGGTGAACGATTTTCTCAGTATTCTTCATGAGCCGAATGACCCTGATCCAAACCGTCGTTACAAAGCTGTCTATATTGCCCATCCTGAGTTCAAAGATGTGAAGGGCGGGCGAAGCAAAATCGGCCCCGACGAAAGGCGTTGGGGTGCATTCATTGCGGCTACCAGTGCGGATGGCTTGAGATGGAAAGTTGTAGGTGACCGTCCGATGAATGCCGGAAACGAGCGCTTCGAGGTCTCGGGTCTCTACAAGTTTGGTAAATTTTACTACGCTCCCGGCCAGCTTATTTCCCCGTGGATGTGGCGGATGGATGGAAGCGATGTTGGTCGCGGAACAATGACTTACCGTTCGGCAGACTTCGATCACTGGTCGGATTCCAAAGCCTTCGGATTAGCTCGAATAGGACAACTCACATCAACGCCCGTCAAAGGGCAGCAGGGCCACATGGGGGCTGGAATTTGGAATCGGGGAAATGTTATCGTCGGGCTCAACGGCCTGTGGCAGGACGCTCCGAAGAAACCGGAGGATGGGAAATACTGGAACAAGGGCGTTCGTATTGATCTTGGTCTGGTGGTCAGTAACAACGGGATTCATTTTCGTGAACCGATGCCCGATCACAAAGTGATCGAACGGGGTGAGCCGGGAGCGTGGGATGACATTGCACTGCTGCAGGGGCATGCCTTCGTTAATGAAGTCGACAAAACCATGATCTGGTATTCCCACTGGGACACCGGCGGAAAATTGAAGTCCATGGAGATTGGCCTCGCGACCTTGCGCCGCGATGGCTTCGCTTACATGTCTCGAAAGATTCCTGATTCTTCGGCTCATTTTGAGACCGCGCATTTCCAATCGACGGCTCCTGCGAAAGTGACCGTAAATGTGGAGGGGGTTTCCGAGAGCGCTCCACTCACGGTTCAACTGATCGATGAATTGGCGCGGCCCGTGAAAGGTGCTGTCGCGAAAGTGACCAGGCCGGGGACCCGGGTCGAAGTTGGATTGCCTGAGTCCATTCCTGCGGGGAAATCATTCGCTCTCCGCGTGACTCTTCCCGAGTCAGGGGATGCGAAGGTCTATTCGATCTACGTTGGTCAATGAAACGATGGATCGTCGCAGTGAGTGCCTTGTTAGTCGGGGGGCTATGGTCACCCGAAGCGCGATCACAGTCTGCGGATATTGACGCGGCGCTCGAGAAAATGCCCAAGCCGTGGAAGACGAGGGCGAACCGATTCACCTTTGAAGAATACGATGCCACTTTGCGCTATTGGCAGGAAAAGCATCCGGGGATATTTACGCTCTCAGAACGAGCGCGGAGTGGTGATGATTTTCCCGTTTATCTCATTGATCTCACGGACCAGTCAGTTGCCGATCAAGACAAGCAGCGGGTTCTGATTACCGGACTGCATGCCGGCCCGGAGAGGACCGGGACAATGACAATCCTTCACCTCATTGAGTGGCTGCTTAGTGATGACGAAGTAGCGCGTGAGACTTTGAAGAATCAGCGGATCCTGCTGATGCCTATCATGAACCCTCACGGATTTTTCCCCGGTGAGACGCATGGGAATGCGGCGGGATTACCCGTTTACGATGGGCGCCGCGGCTTGATGTGGGATATCGAGACGATGAAGCTCCGCGACCCCGAAAAAACTCCGGAACTGAATGCTTTTCTCAAAGTCGTCGATGAATTTCAACCGGAAGTTCACGCCGACATCCATGGGGTCTCGTTGCACTACAATGGCCAGTTGGTTCTGGAATCGGTGGGGTCTGCGGGATCGAATCATTCTCTCCGTCCCTGGGACCCGCGAGTGAGTGATGCGATGATTGCGGCAGGCATCGAAGAGGGCTTTCCCAGCGACCGGTGGGAGGCTGATGCCCAACGAATGCTTTGGGGGCCGGAACTGAATCCCCACGCCAAGAAGCTCTGGATGGGCCGCGTCTTTTTCTATCCGGGGATGTATCCCTATATGAAATATCACACTCTACCGGTCCTGACGGAAAACGGTTGGGAGCAGGGTGGTGTGGCTCGTTTGAAAGGATTGCTAAAGCTCGGCAACACCACGCCGTCAAATATGCCGCATCGGGGTTACGCGGTGGACAGGATGAAGACCATCACGGGGCATTACATTGCCGCCTATGGAAACAATGCGGAAGAGCGCAGGCGGAGTCGGGCGGAATTGTGGGAACGCCAGGAAAACCTGAGTATGGGAGTGCTCTACTCAGAAACTGATTTCCGGATCATGATCGCGTGCGGCATTACACCGGATGGTCAAAATGTCATTCACCCGAAAGACCCTCTGAAGGTGAAAATTCCCAAGGGCGAACTGGCGGACAATCTGGAAGGGGTTCCCGGTTTCGATGCGGCGTCGATTCGGAAATATATGGAGGCGGGACCCGAGACTTCGCTCTATGTCGGCTCGCGTTCTACGGCACTCGACAAGGGAATCGAGCACGGCCTCGCGATGACTATTCGAATTTCCTACGCCCGGCCTGGGTTGCTGGATGTCCGATTGAATGGTCACTCCATTTTCGAGAGCACCACCGATGGGTATCAATCCTGGTTAGGAGATGGCTACACTCATTTGCGAGTGAACATTCCACCTGAGAAAACACGCGACGCGGATCTGTTCGTGCTCAGTTGCATCTACTCCAGCGATAATCCAAGGAGCTACGGGTGGAGACCTCCCGCCGAAGTGATTGAAAAATTAAAAACGGAAGCAAAACCATGAGCGTTGAAAAGGAAGTGAATCCCTACGTCTGGGCGGATGTTAACGAGTTTGATCTCGATCTCTGGAATCGATACCTGAAAGATTTTGTTCCCCCTGACTCTTTCGACGCTCATGCTCACCTCTGGCGAAACTCAGACTTGGGAACGCCGACACCGGCTCTTGCGGCAGCTGGTCCCGAAGTGGCGACCAGGGCTGTTTACGACGAACGGCTTTCCATGTGGATGCCGGATCGATGTCCCACCGGAGGTTTGTTTTTCCCGTTTCCTACACGGATATTGGATGTTGAAGGGGCGAATCGCCATTTGGCCGATGAAATGAAAAATGATCCTCATTCCCGGGGACTGATGATTGCGACGCCATCGCAAAAACCTGAGGAGGTCGAGCTTCAGATTCAGGCCGACGGGTTTGTCGGATTCAAGGTTTACCATCTTTTCGCGGATCGGGAAGATACCTTCAACGCCGGCAGCGAAGAATTTATTCCGGAGTGGGTGTGGGAACTGGCTGAGTTTTGGGGGCTCACCATCATGCTTCATATGGTGTTACCGCGCGCTTTGGCTGAACCGGAGAATCAGCGCTATATCCGGGATCGCTGCACTCGTTATCCGAATGCGAAGCTGATTCTTGCTCACGCTGCCCGTGGATTTTGTGGAAAGCATACGGTCGAAGGAATCGATTCGATTCGTGGGCTCGACAATGTTTATTTCGATACTTCGGCGGTGTGTGAAGCTTCCGCCTTCGAGGCAATCCTGAAAGTGTTTGGCCCAAGCCGCCTCTTCTTTGGAGCAGATTTTTGTGTAACGGAAATGCGCAGCCGGTGCGTTGATCTGGCCGACGATTTTCTTTGGCTGGATGAAATTCGGGCGGACTTCAGCAGGGCTAGAACTGCGAAGCCCACATTGCTCGGAATCGAATCGCTCCTCGCTCTGAGGCAGGCCTGCGAAAATCAAAATCTAGACGCTACGGATGTAGAGGAGATCTTTTGTAACGGTGCCCGAAGAATGCTCGATCTTTCGCTTCCGCGGGAAATGCCCGACGTGCAGAAGGCCTATCAGAAAGCCAAGGAGATAATTCCCGGTGGAACGCAGTTGCTGAGCAAGCGACCTGAGATGTTTGCTCCGGAACAATGGCCTGCGTATTATCGGGAAGCTCACGGTTGTGAGGTGATTGATATTTCCGGAAAGCGATATATCGACATGGGACCGAACGGAATCCTTTCTACGATTCTCGGGTTTTCTGATCCCGACGTGAATCGCGCTGTGATTCGAAGAGTTACTCTCGGTTCGATGTCGAGTTTGCAGACCTATGATGAAGTTGAGCTAGCCAAGCTGCTTTGCGAGATTCATCCGTGGGCGGAGAACGCCCGCTTCACCCGGGGCGGGGGAGAGTCGATGGCCGCGGCAGTTCGTATTGCGCGAGCTCATACGGGGAAAGATAAAGTTGCTCTCTGTGGCTATCACGGTTGGCACGACTGGTACCTTGCGGCAAATCTGGCTGATTCGAATTCCGATGCGCTTGATGGTCATTTGCTTCCAGGACTGGATCCGGCGGGAGTTCCCTCCGGTCTTGCGGGGAACACCCTAACTTTTCACTACAATGATCTCGAAGAACTCGATGCCCTTCTTCACGAGCATGGCGCGGAGTTGGGGGCGATTGTGATGGAACCAACGCGTTTCACGGATCCAGATCCGGGTTTTCTGGAAGGAGTTCGTGAGCGATGTGATCGTTTTGGGATACCTCTGATTTTCGATGAAATTTCAATCGGCTGGCGACTTTGTTGCGGAGGAGCACATTTGAAATTCGGAATTAACCCTGACATTGCTGTGTTTGCGAAAGCCCTTGGTAATGGAATACCTATTGGTGCGATCATCGGGAGAAAGGAGGTGATGCAGGCGGCTCAGGTTTCCTTCATTTCGAGCACTTTCTGGACGGAAGGTGTTGGCCCCGCTGCAGCTCTGGCCTGTGTTCGGAAAATGATGGCGAACGATATTCCCGCTCATTTGAAACAGATTGGGACTTTGGTGAGGGAAGGGTGGAAAAGTCTGGGCTCGAAGCATGGGTTACCGGTCAAGGTCGGAGGACGGCGGGAGATGGCGTTACTGGCATTTGATCACCCGGAGGCGGCTGCGATTACCACCTTGATGACTGCTGAAATGCTAAAGCGCGGGTATCTCGCCGGAGCTACATTTAATGCCACTTTTGCTCATGAGCCTCGTCATGTGACTGCTTATCTGGAATCCCTCGACGAGGTATTTGCTCTAATCGCGGATGCTGTTGCCGAGGGTGCGATAGAGGAACGAATTGGTGGTCCAGTGAAGCACACGGGATTTGCGCGCCTTACCTAGTGTAGCACGGAATGCTATTCCGTTTGCGGAGACTCGTGCCTGTGCAAATGGCGGTTGGGCAGAGAAACGGAATGGCATTCCGTGCTACTTCGGCTTATCCATGGTGGGCATCGTCTCACTCACCGGAATTTCGCCTCGCAACATTTTTCCACCCATTCCCGTGAGGCGGAGATAGTGGTTGGAAGGGAGTCCTTTGTAGGTGAGAAAAGAAACTCCGTCACCGACGGGAACCTTGTTGGTGCATTTGAAAATAGCGGTGCCTTCGTCGACCTCGTCAAACATCGCCACATAGATCATTTCGGCTCCTGCGCGTTTCGCTGCGACCATTTGTGACCAGAGAAACTTGCCGCCGAGTCGGGGGATGGAATCCATTTCTCCACCATTAAGATTGTGCCAGCTGAAACCCGGATAGACGACGGGGAAATAATCGAGGGTCTTTTCCCGGCACCATTTGATGTCTGGTTGGTAGACCTTTTCGCCGTGCTTTGCTGCCTGCTCCGGAGTTTGATACCGCCCGACCGGCCACGGACTGACAATGTCTGCGAGTGCCAGGATTTCGTGGAACTCCGGATCGTCAGTTGCGTCGCGAATTCCTTCCCGCCAAAAGGTGGGAACTCCGAGCATCACGGTGCAACCTTCGTCTTTGAAAAAGGTCACCAGGTCGCGGCATTCTGCGAGCGTGTAATTCCGGTCATCGCTGAATCCGACTCCCCAGATTGAGACGACTGGCTTGCCTTCGTGCTTCTGGTAGGCCGAGTCGGTGACGGCATCTTTGATTTTGACCCAGTCTTCATTTACGAGGCGCGTCTTTCCTTTCTTGAGGCCGCTGAGGTCATACATGATCGAGAAAGTCCGGCCCGATTGTTTTGCTCCTTCGCGGGCATGTTTGAGGACGGTATTTTTCTGTCTTAATAGTTCAGGGCTTTTCAGGCCATTTGCGAAGCGCTGCAGAAAGACGCCATCGATTCCATATTCCTTCATCCACGAAAAATGACGAAGAACGGTTTTTCGATTGGTACTGCTGAACACTTTGGCGGGCGATCCGTCAGGAAGGCTGAATCCGGTCGGGTAAAGTTCGTCTTCATCGAATTCGGAAACATCCGGCCAAAGGTCGACGGTTACGTTTCCGGGGCCGAACGGTTTTCGTCTGTTTTTAGACCAGTGGACCCAGCCCAGATTCATGCCGTCGCCTTCGCAGGTGAACCATCCCTGGTAGCCGCACATGACCTTTCCGGTCAGAGTGGAAGGATCAACAGAGCCTGGTTCCTCAGCATTGCCTGCGAAAGGAAATAGAAAGAGAGGGCCCAGAAAGACCCAAATTGCAGAAGCGCGCATGGCAGGATGTTCCTGCCAAAGGCGCAAATTGCCAAATACAATATTTCGAGTCGAAACTCAGGAAATCGCAGCAAGTCTGGCGGAGATACTTCGCTGCTTTTTCTGCAGCTTCTTAATATTCTTTTTCGACTTCTTGACCAGGCGTTGATTCCTTTTTTTCTTCGCCTTTTTCAGCTTCTTCTTCTCTTTGCTGATCTTTCTGAGAGTGGAACGAAGTTGGGCGCGGAGACTGAGGATTTGAGGGCCGTAGTCAAAGTCGAGCGTGCCTTCCATTACGCCGGAGCTACCTCCCAGGAAACCACCGTTGGTGCAACCGATGGAGCGGACCATTCCTCCCACGGGAAGATCGAGTCCGTTGAGTTCCCATCCGTCGGATGTGACAGCGCCAGTCCCGAGGGATTCCCAGATCATCCCGAGGTCGGTGGAGATTTCAAATTCCGGCGGGGCAATGGCAGGACCGGCTCCTCCGCGCGCCCATTTTAGAGAGCTTCGTCCTGAGACGGTCAGACTTTGAGTCGCGTCTTCATTGGCGAGGCGGGCGAGCCCTTTGCGGGCGCTTCCGTCCATGAATTGAAACAGGCCACCTACGAGAATGCTTCCGTCTTCCTGCAGAGTGATGGCGTCGACTTCGTCATCGGCACCGGCTCCGGGATCAAAGGCGGTATCGAGCGATCCGTCCGGATTCAGCTTTGCGATGCGGTTGATTGCTGTTCCATTGTAGTTGGTGAAGGTACCACCGATGACAATCTTGCCGTCGACCTGAGTCGTAAAAGTATAGATGCGATCATTCGCTCCCGTCCCCGGATCAAAGCCGGTATCGAGTGCACCTGTAGAGGTGAGCCGCGCGATTCGGTTTCGGCTGGTTCCATTGATGGTCGTGAAATATCCGCTAACAAGAATCGACCCGTCCGTCTGTGCAGCGATTCCGGCTACCCGATCATCGGCGCCTGTTCCCGGATCAAAGCCGACATCAACTGAGCCAGTTGAATCGAGGCGTGCGATACGGTTCCGGTTTGTGCCGTTCACAGCCGTGAAATGGCCACCGATCAGGATCTTGCCATCCGGCTGCACCGAGATGCTGTAGATCGCATTGTCCGCCCCGGTTCCGGGATCGAAGGTGGTATCGAGAATTCCATTTGCTTTGAGTCGCGCAATCCCCGGGCGTGGCGTCCCCTGCACATTGTCAAAGAGACCGGCGATGAGAATCTTCCCGTCCGGCTGCAGTGCCACGGCGTATACCACCGCATCTGCGCCCGCGCCGGGGCTGAAGGTATTCACCGATTCGAGCGTGCCGTCGGAATTGAGGCGGGCAATCCCGTTTCGCGTAACTCCATTGACCTTGGTGAAAAGACCTCCCAGGAGAATCTTCCCGTCCGCTTGGACGACGATACTGTTGACGGAGACGTTGATCTCCGTCTTGAAAGTGCTGTCTACAGTTCCATCCGGACCGACCCGGGCGATGTGGAGATGACGTTCGGAGCCGACCGACTCAAAGTCGCCCGCGATAATGCTCGACCCGTCCGCTTGCACCGCGATGCATTGCACGAATTTTCCCGCTTGAACCCCGGAATCGAATAGGGCATCCAGGGTACCTGCTGTGACGCCCGCCTCCGCAATTTCCAGCGCTCCGTTGCCAGCTGCTCCACTACTGGTCAAACCATCGTTCCCACCGGGATCGGGGGTTCCTATTGGATCCGGTGGGGGAGGCAGTGTATTGAAAACTGCTTCTCCCGAGTAGACCGTTCCATGTTCATTCGTCGCGTAGGCGGCCCAGGTATAAAGCGTGTCCGAATCGAGACCAGTTAGAGGCACGGAAAACGCACCCGTCCCGCCAGTTGCCGCAGGAACAATGGTAGCATCGGTCTCGTCACTGAAGAGACGGTCTTCCGTGATTGCAGAGGTCGGCCCGTAGACGATTCCACGTACCGTTACGGGGGAGCCTCCGTCATCGACAACCTCCGCTTCCAGGGTGGCACCTGTTTCTGTGATTCCATTCTCGCCCGCTGACTCAATCCTCGGTGCCCCACTCGTGCTGAAGGTAAGAGATGCAGAGTATCCCGTTCCCACGCTATTGGTGGCAAAGGCTTTGACACGGTAGGCAGTGCCCGGGACAAGGTCAGTGACATGTTTCGAGAATTCTTCGATCTCGATGCCGCTAACAATTTCTTTCCTGACGTCTGGACCGTCGAGAACAGGGGCATCATTATCGGCCACGCGGGAAAAGACAAATCCCCGCTCCGTGATCGCAGACCCTCCGGCATTCGTGAGATTAGCCATGAGCGACGCCCCACTTGCTGTTTCATTCGCACTGGAAAGGCTGTTCAGGACAGGGACTTTTGTCGAAAAACTCGAAGCCCAGGAGTAGCCTGTACCTGCTGCAGTAATGGCGTAGGCCCGGAAGGAGTATTCGACATCCTGTGATAAGCCGGTGATAGGCACCGTGAATGCCCCGACGCCGGCACCAGTGGCGGCGACCTTCGTCACGTTCGCCCCTCCGATCATAGGATCGTCGTTGTCAGTGGTAGCCGAAAATACGACCCCGCGTTCGGTGATGGCGCTGCCAAACGTGGCCGCCGTTGCACCCAGGGTGGCGCTGTCAGGCATCACCTCAGCAACGGTGAGCTCGGTCAGAACGGGAATCGGATAGGCGCTCTCCTCTTCGATCAAACCGGAACCGCCATTGCTGTTGCCACCATGGGTTGTTCCACGGCCACGAACCAGCCCGGTTGGCGGGAGGCTCAGTCCTGTCAGTTCCCACCCGTCATCAGTCCAGACACCGTCCCCAAGATCTGTCCAGGTGGAACCGGCGTTGGTGGAGACTTCGAAGAGGACATCAGAAAGCAAGGGGGTCGTTCCGCCTCGCAGCCATTGTACACGGGAGAGGCTGGTTGCGCTTACCTGGCTGAACGCGCCGTTCCGTCCCAATGCGGGAGCCGGCTCCGGTTCGGGATCTCCCGGCCCGGCCGGTACTGAGCTGTCGGCTGGAAATGCCTTGTTGGGAAGAGCCGCGAACGGAATCCGATCCGGGCCCGCTTGTGCTCCTACGAGGATGGTTCCGTCGTTCAGTAGGGCGACGCTTTCTACATCGCTTTCTACATCGTCTTCAAAAAATTGACCGAGGGTGGGATCCAGATCTCCCGAGGGTAGGATGCGAGCGAGCCCTTTGCGGAGGATTCCATTGAACTTGTCAAAATTGCCGCCGATCAGGATTCCCCCGTCCCGCTGAATTGTGATACTGGTGACCTGTGCGCCCACAAAGTCGTCGGGAACCGGGGGGATACGGAAGAGGCCGGTGCCGGGATCAAAGGAACTATCGAGGCTTCCGTCGGCATCGAGCCGGGCGATGCCGGAGCGATTCGTCCCGTTGTAGGAAATGAATTCGCCTCCGATGACAATTTTCCCATCCGATTGCAATGCAATGCTGCGAACGGTGAGTGGGTACCCGGGGCCGGTACCGGTTCCCGGATCAAAAGTCGTATCGAGACTGCCATTCTCATTCAATCGAGCAATACCGACCCGGCTGACTCCGTTGTATGTCTTGAACCAACCTCCAATAAGGATTTTTCCGTCGGGCTGCACAGCAATGCTATGGACAGGGTCATTCGGATCGTTTGGAACGACACCCGGATTGAAAGAGGTGTCGGTCGTGCCATCTGAATTGAGTCGGCCGAGCCACCAGTAGTCGGGTTCATCATTCACTCCCAGAAACTCACCCGCGACAATGATCTTACCATCCTCCTGCAGAACAAGGGAAAGGAGAGTGCCCGAAACCACATAGGCGGAGAAACTCGTATCGGTGGTACCGTCGGGATTCAGCCTGACCACGTGATTATCGCCGAGCGGAAAGATCACGCCATTTGCTTCATTGATATAACCACCAATCAGGATTTTTCCATCCGCTTGCACTTCCATCGTGTTGATATCCCCCCCCACGTCAGGGGTAAAGCTCGTATCCACAGTGAGATCCGGGTGGAGCCGGGCAATCCCCCCCTGGGCCACTCCGCCGATCATCGAAAAAGTTCCTCCAACGAGAATCTTCCCGTCGGCCTGAGTGACGGTGGTGAGGATGTCGCTATCCACCGGAACGTTGCTCTCCGTAACAAAGATTTCGACATCCGTATAGGACGTGCCTTCGGCAACACTGACATAGGCCCGGAAGGAGTAACTGGTAAATGAATCCAAGCCGGTAACTCCGTGGGTGAATACCCCGGTGCCCGTGCCGGTTGCAGGCACCTTTGTGACATTCGGGCCGGCAATGAACGGGTTATCATTGTCTATCGTGCGGGAGAATATGACTCCACGCTCCGTGATCGTGAGTCCCGCGTCACTCGTGATGTCTCCGCCGAGAGTGGCGGAATTTTCCGTGACATCGGCGCTGGTGGGTGAAGAAATCGTAGGCCCTTCAAGTGTTGTGAACTCCCCTGTATCTCCATGGGCTGTTCCATGTTCATTGGTGGCGTAGGCCGCGAAGTAGTATTTCGTGTTGGGTGCGAGGCCCATCACATCGACGGTGAACATGCCTGTGCCGGCAGCCGCTGCCGGCAGCTTGGTCACGTCATCCCCGTCCACCTTCGGTTCATTATTGGTAGTAGAATAGACCACTCCGCGTTCGCTGACGGTTCCGTCGTCCGTTTCCGCATCGGTGTCGCTTCCGTCCCCGGCACCGGTCACATTGCCACCCAGGGTAGCGCTGGACGGGGTGATGTTGGTGGCTGATGTCGCGGTGGTGACAACAGGGACGTCAGTCGTGCTCGAATCGTCATTGCCTTCGTCATCGTCATCGTCGCACGCACAAAATACGGCGACCATCATCGGCATGATAAGAATGGGTGCCCAGACGCGGAAGTGGAGAAAGCGGGATAAATTCATAGTGACAGGAGGCGAGATAGTGGGCCGACATTTAAAAAACACAACACGGACGCTTCGACCGCCCCTGCGTTCTATGAACTTCTACGCTGTAGAGATAATAGACATCCCTGTTATCTTCCTTTTTTTTTCCTTGGTCAAGTAGCGAATCCGACTGGTTTCGCAGCAACGCTCCTGAATGGGCGTTTGCCTTTCACCTTCCAGGTGCTTTCTATAATGTCCCGGGATACCTTTCGTGACGAACCTGTTTTCCGGGGCTCAACCGTATCCCCATGAACGCACTTTTCCGACCCGTTGACATCGCCCCGCTTGTCTTCTTCCGGGTGGTCTTCGGGGTTCTTGGATTTGCCGACGTCATCGGCATCTGGATTTATCACCACCTCTATCAGGGGAATTTCGATCCCGCCGGTTTCCAGTTCAAATACATGGGATTCGAATGGGTTCCTGTAATGCCGGAGCCGTTTATGTCGCTGCTTTTTCTGATTACCGCAGCCGCCTCGATATTCATCCTGCTGGGGAAAAGTTATCGTTCAAGCACCCTGGTCTTTGCCATTGGATTCACCTGGATATTCCTTCTCGAAAAGGCAGTCTATTTGAATCACCGCTATCTATTCTGCTGGATTAGCTGGGTCATGGTATTTTTGCCGGCCAACCGCCAATGGTCTTTTGACGTAGTCAGGAAACCGTCCCTCGAGAGCGATACCATTCAAGGATGGTGCCTCTGGGTTCTGCCCTTTCTAATGGGAGTTGTCTATTTTTACGGGGGCATCGCAAAGATTAACTCCGACTGGCTGAGAGGCATGCCGCTCGATCTTTGGCTGAAAGAAGCGGAGGACATGCCTGTCCTCGGCACCATCTGGAAACTGGAGATGACTCCGCCAATAATGGCCTGGGCGGGGTTGCTGCTCGATTTAATGGCGCCGTTTTTCCTTTTGTTCACGAGAAAGAGAAAATGGGTATTCGGGCTTATCTTGTTTTTTCATCTGATCAATTTTCTAATTTTCAGCATCGGCATTTTCCCCTGGCTATCGATCAGTTTAAGCCTCCTGTTTTTCCCCCCGTCAAAATTCAGAAGATGGTTTTCCCGTTTGATGCAGCGTTTCAAGAAACTGCGTCCGCTTGAATTGTGGTGGAGTCGTCTGCGGCCGAATAGCACATCAAGCTCACCGGTTACCCCACCCGCCTATCCGAGGTGGCTCGTCCTCTCGCTCCTGTTTCCGCTCATCCTGATTCATCTCTTCGTGCCTCTGCGCCATCACCTTCTCTCAGATGATGTCACCTGGACGGAGAAAGGGCATCGCTATTCATGGCGCATGTTGCTAAGGAGCAAACGCGGGTCTGGAACATTTACCGTAGCCAATCTGGACACGGGAGAAATCACTATAGTTAGACCGAGTGAATACCTTTCTGGTCGACAGAGCCGGAAGGCAATTACCCGACCCGATATGATTTGGCAATTCGCGGGGCACCTCGAAGAAATTTGGAAAGCAAAAGGAGAAGAAAATGTCGCTGTATTCGCTGACCTGAAGGTTCGACTGAACGGTAGACGCGCTCAACAGTTTACCAATTCACGAATCGATCTGACAAAGGAAGACTGGCACCATTTTGGAGCTGAAAAATGGATTCTCCCTTTTGAGAGAGAATGAGTGTCGGGAAACGGGATGAAAGGTCCGCTTGCTTTGTCGCAGTCAACACGTGCCGGTCGATTCTCCGCAACCCCGTCAAGATTCGGCAGGAGATTTCAGGAAGGGCTTGACGATCCGCTCATCAAACCGGAAAGGAGAAATGATGGAAGAAGCGATGAACCGTAGGAATTTGCTGCAGCGCAATGCGATATTGATCCTTGTGTTCACTGCATTGATCGCCCAGATCGTCGGTCAATATCTCTTTCGATGGAAAACGGAGGACGGCTTCTATTCCTCGTGGGTCCTCCTTCGAATTGTGTTTCCCCTCCTGATGGTCTGGATGGTGGGTATTCCTTTTCGTCAACTGGGTCTCGGCCGCCCCGGGGTAGACGCCGGATTGTGGAGGGCATTTCTAATCATCATCGCAGGAGGAGCCCTCATTTTCATCGGGCTGTATTTTTTCTCCGGCTACTTTGATACCTACTCGGATAATTTCCGGCGGAACGGTCCGGATGCTGTCGCCCGATTGAAACGGTTTCTTATCTTCAGCTCTTCCACAATCCCGGCATGGGAATTCCTGCACCGCAGTGTCCTTCTCATGGGGATTTACTACATCCTGACGCAACGGGAGGAAGTGCAGGAACGAATCGCGAAGCAGGTATGCATCGCGCTGGTCTGCGCTTTCGAAGTGCTCTTTCACTTCATCAAGGAAAAGAGCTGCGTCGAACCTCTGACTCTTCTGATCGGCTCGCCTATTCTGTCCTACCTGACTCTTCGAACCGGTAGCATCTGGATCGCCCTGATTCTCCATGCGCTCGTGGAGCTCAGCTTCATCGTGCTAGTCATTCTGAGCTAGCATGTCAGGAAAAGAGTCTGCGTGATCGTCTGTATTGTGACAGGGGGACTGATCGGCGTTGCATTACCGGTTCGACGCTGTTTGACGAAAAGCGAGAACCGCATTCAGCCCGCCGAAGGCGAAGGAGTTGGAAAGAGCGGCGCGGATCTGCGCGGGGCGCGATTCATTCCTCACGATGTCGAGATCGCAATCGGGATGCAGCGGCGGGGAAAAAATCGTCGGTGGCAGGACTCCGCGATGGATAGCCAGAATCGTGGCGAGCGCTTCGATCGCACCCGCAGCACCGATGGTGTGACCGTGCCAGGATTTGGTCGAGCTGAGCGCAAGAGCTTCCGCTTCTTCGCCGAATACTTCCTCGATCGCGCGGACTTCATTAGCATCGTTCGCGACCGTGCCGGTTCCGTGGGCATTGATGTAGTCGACGTCCGAAGTGCTCAGTCCGGCGTCGGTCAGGGCTGCGCGCATCGCGTCAGTGGGACCTTCCAGCGAGGGCGCGGTGAGATGATGCGCGTCGGAATTCATCCCGAACCCGGCGAGCTCGGCGTAAATATCCGCGCCCCGGGCTTGCGCCGACTCCAAAGTTTCCAGGACCATCATGGCACCGCCTTCCCCGAGAATCATCCCGGGCGGATCGGCGGAAAAAGGGAGGCAGATCGTCGGAGAAACCACTCGCAAGGCATCCCAGGCAAAGAGGCATCCGCGATTAAGCTGGGATTCGTGGCCTCCGGCGATCGCGACGTCAATTGCGCCGGAGCGGAGTAGACTCAAAGCTGTGCCGATGGCGTGACTGGAGGAGGAACAGGCGCTGCTGATGGTGAAGGCCGGGCCGCGCAGTCCGAATTCCATCGAGATGTGGCTTGCTCCGGCGCTGGGCATAATGTTAGGAATTGTCATCGGGGAAGTGCGGCGACCTCCCTGGCCGTAAAGTTTTTCATACGCCGCATCCTGGGTTGCCGCACCGCCGATACTGCAGCCGGTAATGACTCCGGTGCGGCTGGCCATCCTATCGTTAAAAGAGATCCCGGAATCTGCGATCGCCTCCCTGGCGGCGATCAATCCGAATTGGGTGGACCGGTCGAGGTTTCGTTGCTGGCGGCTTTCGAAGTGATCCATCGGGTCGAAATTCCGCACCGCCGCAACATTGGAAAAGTTGAGATCGGGTTCGGGTGGATCGAGTGGGGCAATTCCCGAAGTCCCGGATTCCAGACTTTTCCAGAATTCACTAACATTGTTGCCAATCGCCGAAATGACGCCGAGTCCGGTTACGACGATTGTGGGTTCGTTCATTCCGATGCTTCAGTGGGAATGTCCCCGGCGAGAATGCGCTCCACTCCGGTGATCACATCGCGAATCGTGCGAATTTCTTTAGCTGCTTCGTTTGGAATCTTGATATCGAATTCCTCTTCAACATCGAAAAGGACATCGAGTGCATCGAGGGAATCAAACTCCATCTCTTCAAAAGAGCTGTCGGCCTTTACCTCAAAATTATCGACTGCATCGCCAATAACGCGGATCACTCGTTCTTCGACAGATTCTTTGTTCATGCGTTCTGGTTCCTACCGCAGTGCGAGCGCACCGCTTGCCATTTGAAATTTATCCGCTCCGGCGGGCTGACCAGTCGTTTTACAAAGAGAATCAAGCTGCTGGCGCAGCAGGAGGGAGTAGTCAGTCGAAGCGACTGACCTACAGCGCTGCCGCGAAAATTCATCCCGAAATTGAAATCGAAAGGTGTGCGGCAGTTGGCATTTGAAATCATCATCCTCAGGATATCTTCGGATCGAGTGTGGTGTTTTCCTGATACTTCCTCAATAGATAATTCGTCAGGAAGTAGATCGGAATGGAACTGACGACCATAATGATGGAAAGGGACTGAGAGGGAGAGAATTCTCCGACCAGTGCCCCTCGATTATCCCCGCGAATGAATTCGATGAGGAATCTAAAAATCCCGTAGGCGATCATGTAGACGACAAAGCCGTGTTTGAAGTTCCTTTTGATCGCCAGGTAAAACAGGGCCGCAAAAAGGATAAATAGAAACGTGGCTTCAAATACCTGGGTAGGATACACTTTGTGTCCCGGCTTCGGGAAGATCAGGCCGAGTCGCGAGTCAGTCGCGCAACCGTAGCAGCATCCGCCAAAGAAACACCCGACCCTGCCCCAGGCATGGGCGATGAGTATGCACACCGGAGCGATGGGAAGGACTTCGACCATACGGGGTCCGAATTTTTTTCGTCCAATGGCGAGGTATCCGATGATAAAGGAACTCACTCCGCCAATGAGTCCGCAAATAAAAGTGAGAGACTCGAAGGTGATTCGAAATCCCTGAGATGGATCTTTGATGAAATTGAAAATCGCCTGCCCACTCATTCCGGCAATGAAACCGACGCCGATTGCGACGTAGGCATTGGCTTCGCAGAAATCGACCCACTTCGGGACTCCACCTTTCACCCGCGCGTAGTAGCGAACCACCACGAAGCAGCACACCAACCCGATGCAGATGCAGATTCCGTAGGTATTGAGGAACCGCTGATTGAAAAGGTGTGGATACATTGGATAGCCGGAAAAACTGACTCTATTTTTTTGCCTTCGCTTTGGCTTTTGGCTTGGCCTTCGGTTTCCTCGGTCGAAGAGAAGGGAAGTTCGGCTTCTCGGGACGTTTCTCCATGGGATCGAAGAAGCGCATGTTCTCTCCCACCCGATTGTAGTCGCCGATGTCGACACGGGCGTCTTCGGCCAACTCTAACAAATGCGCCACGACCATGGGGTTCTCCGTAGCGACGTTTTTGGTTTCGCCGGGATCGGCCTCGAGATCGACGAGGAAAGGAGTTTTCATTTCGATCCAGTCTCCCGGGGCAATGTGGCGGTTGTTGGTAAATCCGCCGAGCCAGCTCGGTCTGGCGGGGCGGGGGAGATGAAGTTTCCATTTCTCCTGACGGACCGCCTGAAGAGTGTTGAGAAAATAGTAGCGGAAGACTTTGTCCTTGGTCGCCTTTTCGAAATTCCCCGCAAAGAGATGCTGGATGTCTTCGCCGTCGATGACACGGTCGGTGGGCGCTTCGGCTCCGGCGAGTTTGGCAAAGGTAGGAAGAATGTCGATGGTCGCGGCGAGCTTGTCGCATTCCGTACCTGCGGGAACTTTGCCGGGTGCCCAGAGAATCGTTGGGACGCGAACGCCGCCCTCCCAGGTGGAGACTTTTCCGCTGCGCCAGTTTCCGGCCGAGCCGCCCTGGTCGCCGGGAAGATGGCCGTCTTCGTGGTTTTTGTTCTTGCTGAGCCATGGCCCGTTGTCGCTGGTGAAGAGGAAGTAGGTATTGTCGGTGAGCTCGTGTTTTTTCAGGGTGTCGATGATTCGACCTGCACTGAAATCGATCTCCTCGACGACGTCGCCGTAAAGACCGCGTTTTGATTTTCCTTTGAAGTCAGCCGAGGCATCGAGCCGCGTGTGAGGCATGGTGTGGGGGACGTAGACAAAGAAGGGTTCCTCATGGTGATCATCGATAAACTGAATCGCTTCGTCGGTGTAGCGCTGGGTGAGAACTGACATGTCAGTGTTTTTCTCAATGAGCTCTTCATTGCGGAAAAGGTTCACAAGGCGGTCGTTGCTGGTGGGCGTTCCGAAAAAGGTGTCAAAGCCCTGATGGTTCGGCATCAGGTTTGGAACATAGTCGGTTTGCGAATGACGAGCCAGGTCCCACTTTCCGAAGCAGCCGGTGGCGTATCCTTTTGTTTTAAGAATCTCTGCGATAGTGATCTCTTTGCTGTGAAGTACCGGGTGGATCTCTTTGATGTTTCCCTTCTCGGCGAGCCGAAGTGGATGGCAACCTGTCATCAGTGCTGCCCGGGACGGACCGCAGATCGGCTGGGCGTAGAAGCTGGTGAATTTCATCCCTTCCGCAGCGAGTTGATCCAGCCGTGGTGTGCGAATGTCAGGTGATCCGAAACAAGCCAGATCGGCATAGCCCAGATCATCGACGAAGATGAGGACGAAATTTGGAGGCCTTTCCGCCGAAGTAAGCGGAGAGGTCAAACAGGCGAAGATCAGCAGAAAATAGAATGCACGGTTCATGGCGAAATTGATTCAAGCCTAAACCGGCTGAGCCGGAAACTCTAAATCAGGAATTTTTGCGCGTTTCTGCGGCCAAAGCTCTTGCGTGTTACGCGCTGCAATTCACGAGTCAGAGTCTTTCCCTGACTCCCTGAAAGATTCACTATCAGGGGATTCAGAATCAGCTTTTTCTTCACCCTCTATGTCTGAGTCGGTTTCAGGCTGTTCGAGAGCTCTGGGCTTGCGGGTGCGGTGGCCGGGTTTTGAAAGGATTTCAATAAAGATAACGGGCCACGACTCCGCCGAAGCTTTATCAATCGCAGAGGTGACTTCTTCAACGTGAACACTTGTTGCGGTGTCGCTGTCCTGACCTGTTCGGCAGTCGAAGTCCCAGAAGTCGACATCCTCGGGAAGCTTCTTGCGCCGCTCCCGTTTTATATATTTCCGGACATCATTCTTGATCGACTCGACCACGCGAGGTGGTTTGTGAGGAGGGACTTCAAAAGGAAAGCTTTTCTTCATTCCGCCCTGTCGTTGGAATCGGCCGTCTTGTCCAGAGAGAATCCTGAATCATTGAGCGGGAACCGCCACCTGCCGCGGGCTGGAAAGGTAGGCAATTAGTTCGAGTGCCTGTTCAGTGCTTAGAGTTTGAAGAAGACCTTCCGGCATCATCGAAACGGGAGAGCGGGTTCGTTTTTTGATCTCCGAAACAGAGAGGGCGATCTCTTCATTAATCGATTTCACTTTTACGGTGGTGTCCGTTTCTGAAGTGATCACTCCGGCAACAATTCGCCCTGAAGTCGTTTCAATGATGGAGAGCTGATAGTCTTTCGAAACGGCCGCGCTCGGGTCGATCAGGTTTTCGAGAATGTAGTCGAGATTGGTGCGCTGTGATCCGGTCAGTTCCGGACCGACGGTTCCGCCTTCGCCAAACATCTGATGGCATCCGGCGCAGAGCAGCTGAAAATGTTGGCGTCCTTTGGAAGGATCTGATTCTGAGATCAGTTTGGGTGTGAATTTTTCGAGATACTCTTCGAAAAGCTTCTTTTTCTCGGCCGGTAACTTTCGGAGCGTTCCCCACAATTTATCGACTCTTGCAGCGAGCTCTTTATCGCCGCTTTCTTTGAGTTGCCTTGCGGTGTAGGTGGAAATTTCGGAGAGGGGGATGCGCTTGTCTTCGACTGCATCCAGAAGTTGCTGTCCCCATTTGGCGCGTGATGCGAGAGTTTGGAGAGCGTCTTGCTTTGAGCCTGAGGGGAATTCGCCGAATGATTCAAGTAAGTAGTCGGGAATTTGTTTGTCATTCTGCGAGGACATTGCGCGAATGGCATTTGCCTGCAGTTCCGGCTCCCGGGACACTTGAATAAGAAGGTCGGCAATGGGCACTTTCCCGTAGGAAGCCAGAGCGGCAATGGCGAGCCTGCGATCGCCGATTTCAGCATCACCATCGATTACGGTTTTCTTCAGGCTTTTGATTGCAGTTGGGTCATTGAATTTGAGGGCCAATCGTATCGAGCGCTCCCGAATCTCCTGTTTGCGGGACTTGCTGAATTTCGCAAAAAGGTCGGGCCAGGACTCGGGCATTGTCAGGGCGGGTGAGCCTTCCAGACCCAGTAGCGTGCCTTCGAGAAAGGCTGCCTTGGATTCGACGGATACGAGGGTCGCCATTGTCGCGACAAGTTTTTCCATCCGTGATTCGTCTTCGGTGAATTCAGCAACCCGCCGCGCGACATTTCTCGAGATCAGGGGGATTTTTGAAAAGGCACCCCATTTCAAAAAACGCTCAATGCTGTCGTGGATCATCGGTTCGCCTGCATACCAGATCATGTGGGGGAGATTTTGATCGTAGGTGCTTTCATCGTCACGGCTGAGTTTGACCAGCATTCGCCATTTGGGATCTGTCTTTTCGTCGGCCTCTTCGGGTAGTTCATTTTGCTTTCGCCACTCCGGATCGTTGGTGTCGATTCGCTGCAGTGAACTGGCGATTTCGAGGCGTTCCAATAAGCTTCCGAAGCGAAACGATTGGAGGGTTGTGTGGTCGGGAGTTTCCCGTTCACAGAGGAGGCGGACCGCCCACGCCCGGATATGTTGCGATCTGTTTCCCAGGCAAAATTTTAGAAAAGCATCGTCGGCCAGGCCCATCGCATGAAGAGTCCAGAGCGCTCTCAGTCTTGCGGGAACGTTTGGTGCTGTGTGAAATTGATCGAGGAGTTGGGCTTTCGCTTCGGCCATTTCCTGCCCCGCCCTGGTGCGCTCCTGAAGAATGCGGCGCGCATGCCGGACCATCCACTCGTTCCGGCTCGATTGCAGCCTTGCCAGATCAACATTGGATTTTGATTCCCAGTTCAGATCAGGCTCTTGCGTTTCGCCGTAGGAGATTTTAAAAATTCGCCCGGTTCCCTTTTGAGTGTTCCTGGTGCTGTGGCATTCACCAGTATCTGACCAGTCGATGACATAAATCGAACCGTCCGGAGCAGCTTGCAGGGTAGCTCCCATGAACCAGGGGTCTTTGGAGATCATTAAATCCCGCCCATGATCGGCGGTGTACCCTGAGCCGGAGCGTTCGAGGATGTCGTTGTTGATCCGCTTCCCGTGAATATTATTCATGAAAACTGTGTTTCTGTATCTATCAGGAAAGGAATCGCCGAGATAAACCAGCACTCCGCAATGAGCGTGGCCGCCGCCGAGGTCGTGGGTCTTCTGGGTCAGAAGATGCTCCCTGACATTCCGGCCTTCTTCGTAGTGCAAATGATCCGCGATTGTTTCGATGCGTTCGTAGGCATACTGACTCGACTTCCGTCCGCGCCAGGGTTCGTAATGGGCTCCGGGGATGGCGTGGAAGAGATGCGGGTTCACACAATTGGTGATAAAAGCCTGGCCGTAGTCATCCCAATCAATTCCCCAGGGATTGGTGGTGCCGTCGCTCCAGGGTTCCCATTCGCGGGTGAGGGGATCCATTCTCCAGACGCCACCGTCAAAGCGTTCCCGTTCCATTTCAGGAGTGCCGGGCTTCCCGATCATCGACCAGTTGGTTCGACCGTGAGTTGCGTAGAGCCAACCGTCCGGTCCCCAGGCAAATCCGTTGGCGAGATTGTGGGAATTGGCGTGGTTTCCAAATCCGTCGAGCACGACTTCCGGCTCGTCGTCGGGAACATCGTCGCCGTTCTTATCCGGGATGAAATAGAAATAGGGAGGCGACATGACCCAGACACCGCCAAAGCCGACTTCGATGCCGGTGACGTAATTTAACTGATCGTAAAAGACGGTGCGCTTGTCGAATTTCCCGTCATTGTCTTCGTCTTCGAAGATTACAATTCGGTCGCCGGGAGTGAGTCCGTGTTTTGGATAATTTACCGCCTCGCAGACCCACAATCTGCCCCTGTCATCGACGCAAAAATTGATTGGTTGAACCACCTCGGGTTCGCTGGCAAAAAGCGTGGCCCGGAACCCTTCCGGTAGTTCCATGGTGGAAGCGGCCTCTTCCGGGGGGAGTGGTTTGTCGACAGCCGGCTCATCCTTTGCCGACAAGGAACAAAGGAGAGTGGCTGGAAGTAGAAATGTCGTGATTGTCCGCTTGGAAATCATGGTGTGGGAATTTTACGCTTCGATCTGGAAGGATGCGATTCAAAATCGAAGACAATTCCACTTCATTGCGCGGGACGCATTTCTTGACGAGAGAGGTGATGGAAGTTCAGATTCAGAGTCATGAAATTTACGATCTTCTTTACACTTCTCAGCCTCGGAGCAGTTCTTTCTTTTGCCCAGGAGAAGAAAGCAACAAAAGCAAAGGCAAAGCCTAAGTCCGTCGTGGTACAACCAACGATGGCCGATGTCTCTTACGATAAACACAAGATGACAGTGATCGATTTTTGGAAGGCCGAAGGCGAGGGGCCGCGTCCGCTTCATATCTACATTCACGGAGGTGGCTGGATTGGTGGCGATAAGAAGTCCGGTTGGAAAGATGCGAAGACCTGGCTGGATAAAGGTATCTCCTATGCGGCGGTCAACTATCGACTGACGGGCGAAGCGTCATTGCCGGCTCCGGTTCATGACGCGGCGAGAGCGATTCAGTTCATCAAGTCAAAGGCGGGAGAGTGGAATATTCAGAAGGACAATATTGTTCTGTCAGGTGGAAGTGCCGGCGCCTGCACCTCAATGTGGATTCTTTGTCATGATGATCTCGCGGATCCGAAGTCGAGTGATCCGGTGGAACGCGAGTCCACTCGTGTTCAGGGCGCGGCGGTTGCAGGTGGGCAGACTTCGATTGATCCAAAACAAATCGAGCCATGGCTTGGGCCGATGGTGCTGCAGCACAACATGATCAATATGGCGGTGGGGGAAAAGACGATTGCAGGTGCCTTGAAAAATTACGACAAGCACGCTGAACTCTTCAAAGAATTCTCAGCCTACAATCACGTCAGTAAAGATGATCCGCCGCTCTTGATGACCTACGGCAGTGACATGACTCTTCCCTCGAAAAGTGCAGGGCATGGAATTCACCATCCGGTTTACGGAGTGAAGATGAAGGAGAAGTGCGATGAGGCCGGGATGGAATGCCACCTTCTTGTTTCAGGTGTTTCGACTTCCGAAGAATACTCTTCAAAGAACGTTTTTATCGCCGAAATCCTTCTGGGAAAATAATTAGCCAGCTTCCTGTTCCGCTTCGTTCGCACCTTCAGGGGTGGGCGTGGCGGAAGGCTTGCTTTTAGTCTTCTTTTTGTTTCGCTCGGCCAGTTGACGGGCGATTTCTTTGAACGTTCCCAGCACTCCGGGAGGAGTAGCGGGAAGAGGAAGATCAACGTCCAGATCGGCTTCGTAACCGAGAGAGCGCAGGGCGTCCCAAATGGCGGCACGGACGGAGGCCGCGGCGAGAACGGTTGCTTCTCCGCAGGGATCGCCGGGCGCTTGATTCGGGCTCGCCAGAGGGCGCAGTCGATCGGATTGCCATTGAAAAGGTGCGTCTGCAAAACCGGGAACCCCTTCTTCCACCGGAAAGTCCGCGATAGATGGAGCATCAGGATCGGGCGCTGCCTCGGATAAAATCCAGCCGGATCCGAGGGTGAATGCGCGAAAGAGTTGAGCGTCGTCGCGGTCCCCTTGCTCGGCAGTGGGAGAGCCTTCGTGAGAAATGTCGGTGCGCAGGATTTGGATTTCACCGGTGAATGCGTCCACCTGAATTTCAGAAACGGCGGCGGCGTAAGTGAACGCGGAGAATGGCCAGCCTGCTCCGAGTTCGGGATCCCACCAGAGATTGGGTGCTGTCTCTTATACACATCTGACGCTGCCGACGAAGAGGATAGTGTAGA
>CAJXQE010000027.1 GCA_913058215.1 uncultured Verrucomicrobiales bacterium | reverse complement strand
AGCCTCGGTCTCGTGGGCTCGGAGATGTGTATAAGAGACAGCACCTATCATCACGCCGGGCGCGATCATCGCCTAACCGGCCCTGAAGGCGGACGAATCGTCACCGATATTTTTGCCTGAGCCTCCGGGCCGCCCAGGCTCCGGGAATTCAACGGGCTTGAATCGAACACCCAAGAGGGTCAAGCCGATCAGATTCGCTCGCAACTTTCCCGCAGTAGGACCATTGAAGTATAAATGACAAAACCCGTTTTCCTTATTTTCCTGACACTTCTTTTCGCATCGGTTTTGAATGCACAGTCCCGATTTGACCAATGGGACAAAAACAAGGACGGGAAACTTTCCCTCGACGAGCTTCCCGGCCCATTGCAGAAAAACTTCGAACGTGTTGACCTGGACAAAGATGGATTCATTTCCCGCAAAGAAGATGCGGCCATGAAGAGACACGGAAACGCCCTTCCAGAGAACGTCATCAAATCCGCCGACATCCCTTACCTAGATGCAGAAAACCCAAGGCAGGCTCTCGATCTCTACCTGCCAAAGATTCGATCATCTGAAGATCCATTGCCGGTCGTTTGCTGGATCCATGGTGGTGGTTGGAGAAACGGAAACAAGGACAAGGCCCGTCTCGCCCTCGATGCTGTTAAGAGCGGAGACTTCGCCGGGATCTCCATTGGATATCGTCTAACAGATGAGGCCCAGTGGCCTTCACAGATTTTGGACTGCAAGAATGCGATTCGCTGGATTCGAAGGAATGCGGACAAGTATGGATTCGATCCTGACAGAATCGGGGTAGCCGGTTCCTCCGCCGGAGGGCATCTCGTTACGATGTTAGGCGTCAGCAACGGAATCGAATCACTGGAGAAAGGGGAAGGTGATTCCACTGTCAGTTCCGAAATTGCCTGCGTCGTTGATTTTTTTGGCCCCACAGAATTGTTAAAAATGAACGAGCAAGGCAGCAGTATGGATCACAATGCCGCCGACTCACCGGAAGCCCTGCTCATTGGAGGCGCCATTCAAAAACACAAGGACAAAGCGATTGCAGCCTCCCCCATCAGCTATGTCAGCAAAGACGATGAGCCTATTCTCATTATCCACGGAACAGAAGATCCCCTGGTTCCCTATCAGCAATCAGTTGATTTCGAAAAGGCTCTCGAATCAAAGGGCGTTGATGTGACACTAATCACCGTAAAAAAAGGCGGACACGGCAAAGGGTTTCCACCGAAAGCCAATGAACTGGCCCTTCAGTTTTTCCGCAATTATCTGCTCGGAGAAAAAAAGCCAATCACTGATCAGGAACTTTCTGCGCTTCCATTTCGTTGATCAGGCCGAAAAATTCTCCAGATCTTCCATCCACCGGATCAGGCTTTCAAACCTTGGATTCAGTTTTCTGCTTCCATCAAAAAGAACATTCCCGATCACTCCGTAAAGTGCGTAATCAGTGTAAACCGGAACATCACCAAACAAATAGGAGCCTGACACATTTGCCAATCGCAACTCAAAAGGCTCCAGTCCATTTTCGAACGCTTCCACGAGATCCGCATTGTTCTTCCGCCATTCCTCGACGCACCCGACTCCGAAACTGCGCTCTTTGTGCCGGATCACCATGGTGCGAGCACCGATGTCTTCAATTCTGTCAGTGTAGGCAGGATCACCAATCTTAAAGCCATTCCCTTCCAGGTCGTTCTCGATCTGCGGGATGATCAACTCCTGAAGTCCTGCACAATGATCCGGGAATAGTGCACCTCCGGAAAATTTCTCATCCAGGTAGTGCGCTACGGCCAAAGGATCCTCCTGCGTTTCATGAATCAAGTTCCCTTCATGTTCCAATACAGGAACTTGATAATAAGCACCGCCAGTGAGACGAGCCAGATCCTTTCGATCCCAGGCCGGCACCGTGACGAGCTCAAAGGAAACACCGTAAGCTTCCAGGAATCGTTTTACCGGAATGCAGTACGGGCTGTGCGCCATTTCGTGTAAGATCAAACTCATAATCAACAGTTAAGATGCAATCCAAAGAAAGCTTCAATGTTTTTTTTACAAGTCTGCGAGTTCTTTAATTCCAACAGACATTCGAAATATCCCAGCCTGTCAGGTAAGCGAATACGGAAGGGAACCTGATTGTAATTCTGTATTCTATGTACATGTTTCAAATCAATATCCCACTCTATGACAAGAATTGCTATTTTGTGCATCACACTCACCCTCTTTCTCAGCCTTAGCGCAATCCCTTCGGGAATTGCTGACGACTCCGGGAAGGAAGGCGAAGCTGTGGAAACTGGCGGCAAGGCCCATTTGCCATCAACCCTGAAAGAGGCACGCGGAAGAGCACGTTGGATGCACGAGACGATCCACGGCGCGCTTCAGGTAATGCACCGGGATTTCTTCGGAGACGACGATACGCTGTCGCTGCCCTCCCAGTCACTCGAGGATGTCTTTAAAGAAATGGGGCGCTCCTGGAGCATCGATATCCGGTGGTTGGGAGTAAACGCAACCAAAGATGATGACCACAGGCCCCAGGATGAATTTGAAAGAACCGCTGCGGAAAATCTGAAAGCAGGCAAGTCGGAATACGAAGCAATGGAAAAAAATCGCTATCGCTTTGTTGGCGCAATCAAGCTTCAGAACGAATGCCTCAAATGCCATGTCCCCTACCGCACCTCACTTGAAGACCGCGTCGCCGGACTCGCCATTTCATTTGATCTCAATCAGGAAGAAAAAGAAAAGTAGGCTCACTTTCCACCCAGAAGAAATCGAATTCTTCCGATCCCCATTCCACTGAGCCCGGTCACTCCCACCACAGGCCGTCCATCTGAGAAGCATTTGGAGAAATCTCCTGTCTCGTACTCGCCGTGCCAGCCGGAATCATACTGATCTGAGGGATCCAGTTTAGCGCCCTTGATTCGCATAAAAGTCAGCTTCACCCTTCGAATCGCCGTACTGCCTCCAAAGACATCAATCCCTCCAACTGCGTAGCCCTTCTTTGCAATGACTCTCTTCGGGTCTCCCTTTTTGAATCCGCGAATTAACTCACCTTCCTTGCGCCCTTTCTCGGTCAGAAAAATCGGCAATATCCCCCGGACGGTATCGAAATTGTTGAACTTGCTATACTGGAGCTCGAATCCGATCAATATTCCAGGTGATTCGGGAACGTCTCGATAGTCACCTCCACCGCCCTGACCTGCCGTCGTCGAAGCTTCAGCGAATTCATTTTTCTCGAAGATCTCTTTGATTACTCTCCAATCAGGTTCGCCATCCAAGGATGCCGGGCGATTCCCATTTTCGGTGGCCTGTATTACCCCTTCCCTGAGCGACTCCGCCAAGCTGGAAACCACATCAATCTCCTTTTTCACCGCCAAAGCTTCCTCCAGTTGATTCTTCTGCGTCAACTCCACAACAACTGTATTTAGTTTCACCACATAGCCCTTGATAAGACCGGTCGCTTTCACTGAGTATGCGGGCAAGCGTTCCTTCTTTGCATCCACATAAATTCCCTGCAGCTTTTGCAATTCGGAGAAAGCCTCATCCACTTCGGTTGCAGTCTCCCGAAAGGCAGCCCGTTCATTCTTCACAGCGAGAACGGCCTCGAGACTCCCGGCATCCTGAAATCCTTTTTCCAGCTCAGCCAGTTTTGAATCGTAAAATTCGTCCAGTTGAAGAAGTGGTTTCTTCGCTTCCTCCATCAATACTTCGTGAGCGAACTTCAGAGAGGAAAATGAGACTTCGTTAGCCTCCGTTCCCTGACTCCAAAGCGTAAGCGGTAGCAAAAGAAAAAGAAAAACGAACCCACTACCCAATATCGTTTTGATTGTTGCTCTCATCCCCTTCAGTTTGCACAGAAGCCTGCGGCCCGTCAAACGGCTTGGCTGTCATTTCAGACCTGAACAATCCATACAAATGAACCGGCTCCGCAGAACGAAGTCGGCTCACTACGATTATGACAATCAGGATATGCTCTTCAGCGATTCGCTTTGTATCCCCGGGTTCCGGATGCTACGTCTGTCGTGTACTCATACTGTGAGGTGTAATAATTGTATTCGTAGTACGCGTTGAATTTGCTCATTTCAACTTTGCCGATAAAGTTGTTCCGCGTCCTACTTCATCGTCACCAAATCAATCTTTCCGGATTCGGTTCTCTCTGTTTCATGAGGATTCCAGGGAAGCCCATTGTCCTGCCGCATCAGGTTTTCGATTCTGATTTCCGCGCCTTCAAATATTGGGGCCTGGACATTATCCGGCAGATGCAACTTAACAGCATCACTCAAATTCCAGACACCTTTCCGTTCCAATTCACAGGCAATCAGAGCGGTGAACACTTTTGTTACTGATCCAAGCTCAGAGACAGTATTCGACTTGGGCATTCCTCTATCCGCTTCGGGCTCGCAAACGAAAATGCGGCTTTCCGGTGAATCAAGAAAGCAGAACAACGGCATTCCCTTTCCCTCAACCAGCTACTTTTTCCTTCTAACAAGCAGAAAGACCGGTGGCCTCTCCGGGGCAAAACGCTGAGGTAGGCCATCCCAGTCGACCGTGTTGTTAAAACTGTGAAAGCCTTCCTTCCCCCCGGGGCCACGGAGCCCATACTGCAGAGCCCTGCCACCATCCAACAGGGTCGCATCATGAACGCCGGCAAATTTCGCAATTCGAGTCACTTCCGCCATGTCCATCATTCCACCCGTTCCGGAAAGAACAAAAATGATCCTGCCATCTTCTGTCACCCCTGCCAGTGATCGAAAATTGAGTTCTGACCCATTGAAAAACTCATCTTCATTCTTCGTTACGTAGTCAAATAGAATGCCGTCTTTCATCACCGAGGGATATCCCTGGGTAGCCTGAGTCAACTCTCCCTGCGTCGACTCCAACAACGAACGCGGCCCGAACCGGGGAACGCCCCCTTTCACAAAAAAGAAACCGCTCCAACTTTTCCACTGCTTACGAATCTCTTTTCCATCGCGAACCAGCCAGCCAAGTGGCTGTCCATCGGGTCCGTAGTAATTCGCTCCCACGACAAAGCGGGTTTCCGGGCCGGTTGCCTTCAAAACGCTCAAAGAATCGGATGGTACAAACTCTGCGCCTTCCTGTTCAAACCAGGGAGAGAACTCAAAGTGCTCCGGATCAAACTCCACCACATGGACTTCGCTTCCCACCATCCCATTGAGCAATGACTCTCTCCAGATATTGGATTTCCTCCGAACGGAAAGAGTGGACCAGCGGAAACCGTCACCACGCCGTTTTACATTTTTCTCAAGGGCTCCAGCCATCGCTTCTGAATTCATCTTCGTCACAACCGCCCATTTTCCGGAAGCGAGCTTCACCGCCAACGGCTCTCTGGAATTTCGAAACTCCAGAAAGACGAAGTTGCTGCGAATGCTGAAGTCGCGGTCAAGTTTCATCCCCACGATTAGCCCAATCAGAGACAAAAGCAGGACAACAATCCCGAGGCAGCCGATGCAACTTCGGAATCTGGAACGCTTGGATTTCATTTCAGCTTGTTTGAGAAAAATTCTATAGTGTCAGATTGCATTTCTCTGAGTGATATTCCGCCCCAAGACAATTAACAGGAGATAAGCAAATCACCTTGGATCTATCTGGATCATTTCTGAGATTGTTGTTCCACCCAACGGGACAACCAGTGCGCGGCATGGCCGGGCCAGCTTGAAATCTCAGAACTCTCTCTCGGCCGAACACCGTAGCCGTGGCCACCATTTCCATAAACATGCAACTCTGCAGGGATACCGAACTTCTTCAATCCGGCATAAAAAAGAACAGAGCCAAGTGACGACGATTTATCATCGTCAGTGTGAACGATAAAAGTGGGTGGGCAGGATTCAGGAACAGAAACGCCATCTATCAGAGAATCTTTTTCCGCATCGTAGATACTCCAGGGATAGATGAGGATCGAAAAATCAGGACGATGCGGAGTGCTGTCGATATCATCGACGGACTCATAAGCCAACACCCCCTCCGCACTCAGCAAACGGGCCGCGACATTTCCCCCGGCCGAAAATCCGAGCAGCCCGATTTTATCCTTGTCCAGCTTCCATTCCGCCGCACGACTTCGGACGATTGCCAAAGTTCGTTGCGCGTCCTGCAAGGGCTTCTCCCAACCTGATTCATCCGGACTGTTTTTGGTTCGATAGCTCAGCACAAACACCGTCACTCCGATACGATTGAGAAACGCTGCCGCTTCACTCCCTTCGAGATCGGGAACCACCCGGCTAAATCCACCCCCGGGAAGGATCACCACCCCTGCCCCATTGGGATCTTCAGCAGCATGAACAGTGAAAGTTGGCTGCGTCACTTTTGTCATCAGTGTAATTGGAGGGTCCTGCTTAGCGGGAGACGGCTTTTTCTCTCCAGTGGACCGCGTCGTTTCCCCGGGCGCAAGGTCGGGCCAGACATCAAGAGGAGAATCATCAGCCCGGACAAAACTTCCGAAGGCGATAAGAAAAATCGTGAGAATGAGTTTCATGAAGACTGTTACTATAATGAATCCCGACCAGAGAGCGAATGCTGATCGCATCCATCTTGGCCTTTGTTACTTCAAAGCCATCTCTTACCCGACCAGATCCTTGACGACATGACCATGCACATCAGTGAGACGAAAATCCCGGCCCTGGTAGCGATGCGTCAACTTCTTGTGATCAATCCCTAACAAGTGAAGAATCGTCGCGTTCAAATCATGAATATGCACGGTTCCGGGAGTCCACTTCCCTTTATCGGGAATCGGTTTCATCGGAGTACCATCCGGATGGGCGATGTTGTAACCGTAGTCATCGGTCTTGCCATAGGTGATTCCCGGTTTCACACCGCCGCCGGCCATCCACGTGGTGAAACACCGGGGGTGGTGATCACGGCCGTAAGTTTTATCCGTAAGTTTCCCCTGACAATATGCGGTCCTTCCAAACTCCCCTCCCCAAACCACTAAGGTGTCATCGAGCATTCCGCGATCCTTGAGATCTTTGATCAAAGCGGCACATCCCTGATCAATATCTTTGCACTGGCTCTCATGTTCGCCGGGAAGGTTCCCGTGAGCATCCCAGCCTCGATGGAAGATCTGGACATTGCGCACACCCCGCTCGACAAGGCGACGCGCATTCAAACAACAGGCGGCGAAAGAACCGGGCTCCTTCGCCGCTTCTCCATAAAGTTTAAAGATACTGTCTTTCTCTTCAGACAGATCCATCAACTCTGGAACAGAACTCTGCATCCGATAGGCCATCTCGTGCTGTTTGATTCTTGAAAGAATTTCAGGATTCGCAAGCCGCTCGTGTTGAGCCCGGTTCAATGCCGACAATGCATCGAGCTGGTTGCGACGATCACTGCGGGAGAGCCCTTCCGGATTCCCAAGGTAAAGAACCGGATCTCCCTCGCTTCGCAAAAGCACACCTTCATGTTCCGACGGCATAAACCCGCTTCCCCAAAGCCTGCCAAAGAGACTCTGCTCCGCGTGCTTAGACTTCGCGTGCATCACAACATAACCGGGCAGATTCTCGTTCATGTTTCCAAGCCCGTAGCTCAGCCACGCCCCCATACTTGGGCGACCCGGAATTTGACTTCCGGTTTGGATATAGGTAATCGCCGGGTCATGGTTGATCGCCTCGGTGAAAGTGCTGTTAATGACACAGAGCTCTTTCGCAACAGTCGCAGTGTGAGGCAGTAATTCACTGATCCAGATGCCGTCCTCATTGTTGTCGTATTTGGAAAATTCATACTTCGAAGGGCATACCGGCAGCGTATCCTGTTTCGACGTCATTCCAGTGATCCGCTGCCCGTCTCGAACTTCTTCGGGAAGATCCTTACCGAACATCGCTTTCATCTTCGGCTTGTAATCCCACAAATCATGATGACTCGGGCCACCACTCATGAACAGATAGATGACCCGTTTTGCCGTCGCCCTGTGATGAAGGCCACCGTTCAGATCAAGCTTACTCTTTTCCTCTCCCTGAAGGAGGTGCGCCATGGCCGCCGTCCCCAGACCCAGGGCGGCACGCCCGAAGAGTTGCCGCCGGGTTTGAGCGAGATCATATTGATGAAATGGATCGAAAGGCTTCATAAGAAATCAGTAGAGCAAAATGGCTGAGTCGCTTGCGAGAATGGTGTTCACCACTTGAGTCCATCCAGCAAGCTCCGGACTCGAATCCTGTTGTTTGGTCAGGCTGGAAGCATCTCCGGGAGAGGAGGTGTAGCGTTCCACAGCCTGCTTCAACAATGTCAGGCACGCCTTCTCCTCCGCCGCAGTCGGAGGACGACAGGTGACCATCTCAAAAATAATTTTCAGTCGTTCTTTGTCCTTCTTTGCACTGGAGATCAGATTCGCCGCATAAGTTCGTGCCATCGTCATCCGCTGAGGTTCGTTGAGCAATCCGAGAGACTGCAGTGGCGTATTTCCCCGCGAACGCCTCACGCAACTCACCTCACGACTCGGCGCATCGAACAAGGTCATCATCGGGTGTGGGCTGGTCCGCTTCCAATAGACATAGAGGCTTCTTTGATTCACGCGATCATCTGTATCGGGCTCGTAGTTTTTCGTGTTGCTGCCCGGATGAGCAAGCGCCACCCATAGCCCCTCCGGCTGATAGGGCTTCACCCCTTCTCCTCCCATTTTTGACTCGAGCAATCCGCTTGCCCATAATCCAGTATCGCGAATGACCTCGGCATCCAGCCGAAAACCGGGACCTCGTGCCAGTTTTCGATTACCGGAATCGTTTGGAATATCCGATCGCCATGCCGAATCCTGCTGGAAAGTCCGGCTCATCACTATCTCCTTGATCAGCTGTTTGTAATCCCATCCCTTCTCCCGAAAATCCACCGCCAGAAAATCGAGCAAGTCCGGATGGGTCGCCTGCTGCCCCTGCAAACCAAAGTCCTCCGGGCTGCGAACGAGAGCTTCGCCAAAAACGCTTTGCCAGATTCTATTTACAAGAACACGGGTGACGAGCGGATGATCCGGCGAGGTCAGCCACTGGGCGAGACCAAGTCGATTCTTCGGTGCATCCGCCGGAAAGGGATTCATCACCGCGAAAACTCCGGGTTCGAGAGCTTCGCCGATCGGCGTGCTGTATTCACCGCGATCAAGAATTCTAGTCTCGCGCCGCGTCGTTAGATCTTTGGCAATCAAGGTAGTGGAAAATTCACTGTGAGCCCTGATGAGCTTTTTGCTGAGAGCCGCAGCTTTCTTCTGAAGGTCCAATGGAAATACTTTCGCATACGGATCGCCCGCCATAATGACCCGTTCCAACTCGCTCGCCGCACTCCACTTCTTCTGTTTGGCGACCGCCTCCCAGGGATTCAAAATCTCAAACTTCGCTTTTATCTTTCCGTCAATCCCTCGAAGTTTCCCGCTGACTTTCTGAGGCCCTTTTCCGGACGGGAGCAAGGCCAGTTTCTGATTTGAAAAGGACGAGGAAAACTCTGCGTTCGATTTGTAGAGAAGCGTCTGATCTTGATCGAGCGACAAGGTGAATGAGATATGCTTCGCGACACTCCTGTTTCCGAAACGATCTTTCCCCAAGGCACCGGCATTGGGGATATCCTTCCAGTCTTTCTCTTCAGCCTGCTCCTTTTTGAAAGGCAGATCTTTGGTGACCTTCCAGTTTTCAGTCTTCCAGCCGAGCGTCTTTTCAGCATAGCTCAACAAGCCCGGCTCGAGTTGACCGTCTTTGATCGCTCTATCAAGCTCCACAAGAATCGCATCCCTCTCCTTCTCCAGAGATTCCCATTCCTTCCAACCTTGAAGAGATCCCGGGACTTCCAGAACCGGTGCATAAACGTAAGCATTCCCATCCATCGGGCTCTCTGCAGTGCTGTTAAAGAAAGCCAGCAACTCGTAGTATTCCTGATGAACAATCGGATCGTATTTGTGGGTATGGCAGCGAACGCAATTCAAGGTCATCCCCAGAAAAACTGTTCCGAGATTCTCCACCCGGTCGAAGTTGTTCTTCGCCTGAAACTCCGCCGGGATGGCCCCGCCCTCGGAAGTCGTAGGATTCATCCTTACGTATCCTGTTGCCGTTAGCTGTTCCAAAGTCGGCTCAGGTAACAAATCGCCTGCCAGCTGCCAGGTGATAAAATCGTCAAAGGGCAGGTTTTCGTTAAAGGCCTTTACCACCCAGTCCCGATACGGAAATATTCCTCGACGGTTATCGAGGTGAAGCCCATGAGTGTCGCCATAGCGGACAGCATCAAGCCAGTATCGCGCTTGATGTTCCCCGAAACGGGAACTGGACAAAAGTTCGTCGAGGAGTTGTTCGTAGGCCCCGGGAGAGTCATTAGCGAGATAACGTTTCAACTGATCCATTTCCGGAGGAAGCCCGGTCAGAATCAATGCGGCACGTCTAGCCAGAGTTGGCTTGTCTGCCTGCGGGGCGAAATCGTGCCCTTCCACTTTCAGCTTTGACTCGACCGCCGTATCAATATTCCGACTCTTTTTCTCCGGAGCGACAAAGGCCCAGTGCTTCGAGTATTCTCCACCGGACTTTACCCATCGACTTAAAATATCTCGTTCAGAATCAGTGAGCCGGCCCTCCGCTTTCTCCGGCGGCATCGGATCCTCCTTATCATGAATTCTAAAAACTAGTTCGCTGTCTTTAGGGGATTCCGGATCAATCGCCTGGTATCCGCCCAGATCAACAGTGGCTCCTCCGAATGAATCCAACCGGAGTTCATCCTCCTCCGCATCCGGCCCATGACAGACAAAACACTTGTTCGAAAGAATCGGAAGAACCTCCTTCGAAAAATCGGGAGCTCCCTCATCGGCAGAGAGACTCGTCGAAACAAAAAGGAGAACTACAGCAGCGGCTCTGATGGGCGGAAGGGTCTGTGAATACATTACGACTCGGGAAAGCATCTCGAGCCTAGACCCTATCCGCTGATTCGTAAATCCTCCTCCCTTGCGCCTTCGCGCCCGGTAAATCGAAAATTAAATGGCAGGGAGATTTTCCCGGAGGTGAACAATGAACAACTCTTCCCTATCCCTTATCCGGATTGTCGATCCTTACGAAAATCGCTGGGCGAAACACCCAATACACGACGGAAAACCTCATTCATTCGCTCTGGACTGCTGAATCCAGCGTTTCTGGAAACTGTCTTGATTGATTGATTACCCTGTATCAATTCACGCTTTGCCCGATCAATCCGCACTTGTCGGATCACTGAAACAATTGGCCGATCGAGGACTCTCCGAAATCGTTCCTGCAAGGTCCTCGTCCCAATCGCAACCGCTGTCGCCACGTCATCCTGTCCGATATTACGATGACTGTTTGCTGATATGAATTCCAGAGCCGAGGCCACCACTTCATCTTCCACTGAATAGAAATCCGTCGACTCGCGAACGATCAGTCCTTGTGGCGGGATAAAGAGATGCACCGGTGGAGATGCCTGCTTTTTTCTCCTGCCCCTCGCCTTTGACTCCATTAGCTGATCCAACAATTTCGCAGCTTCAAAGCCAATCCGCTCATACCCGATCTCGACACTACTCAAGGACGGTTGAAGCTGCTCACAAATCGCTTCTTCATTGACACCCGCAACGATCCCAACATCTTCGGGAACTCGCCACCCCCGTTCAATGCATTTCTGCACCACTATCCGTCCGATAAAATCATTGGAGACATGGACACCCACAGGAAGCTCCCATCGATCCATCCACGAAGTAATAATCGCTTCCGTCTTCTTCCAGACAGCCTGCGATTTCGCTACATGAATGGGCACCTCCGCCATGACGCAGCGAGATCCGGCCTTCCGAATCAGCCTTACAAACTCTGCAACTTCCAGCTTCGACGCAACATCGCGTTCTGTCAGAGTCGCAAAATTTCGGAACCCCCGGCTTAGCAAATGCTCAGCTCGTAGCCGCCCTCTTGCTACAGAGTCAGGAAATACTCCGGGTAGCAGATCCAGCGCCGGCGAGTTGTGCCAAACATTCACAACCGGGGTATCTTGAGTAGCCGACCATTCTGCCAGAGACCTGCTGGCCCTTCCAATGACACCATCATAGAGTGAAGAGTCGTCCACAAACTCGTCGATGATAGTCGTCCAACCTCTCGCATTGGCATAGCGTTGTGCACCTGCAAAAATTCCGGTATGCCTTTTGTTGAGCCATTCCAGATCGAGATTAAATGCGACTCGACGTTGTCGGGACAATTTTTTCAATTACTCAAATTCGTTGGTCTTTTTCGCAATTCCGTTGATGCATTGTGATACGATTTTGTCTTCTCTACAAGTCGGCATTTTCGACAAAATTCAGCAAACCTACGAGACCGCATATGACCTCCAAAAGTCGCCACCTCACAACGACCCTGGCATTAACTTTCGCTCTCTGGCTCCCTGGTGGGGCCGGCACGGTCTTCTCCGCAGGCGGCAAAGGAAGTGCCGAGCTGCCCGACTTCACCAAGGGAGAGAATATCCCTCTCGGCTACGTTCACGACTGGACACTGGGACCAACAGGCTTGCGGGGTTGGATTTACAGTAAGGGGATGGAAACTAGCGAGGCCCGCCAAATCCGAATTACGCACGTCGATAGAAACTCTCCATCCGATGGCATTCTCGAGGTAGGCGACGTGATCTTAGGAATCGGTGAGGCTCCCTTCAATGGCGATCCGCGGGTTCTTTTCGGCAAGGCGATAACGGAAGCAGAAAAGGAGGAGAACAAAGGTGCGCTCAAACTCCTGCGTTGGCGAAAGGGAAAAACGGAGAGCATCGTCGTTCAACTTCGCCCGATGGGAAGCTACAGTGCAACCACTCCCTGGGATTGCGAGAAGTCCCTGCAAATTCTCGACAGGGGCCTCCCCGAGCTGGCGAAACGAATTAAATCCCCTGCCTACAATCCTATTTCGATCACCCGCTCACTGAATGCTCTCGCTCTCCTTGCAAGTGGCCGCGAAGAGTATCTTCCGATCGTAAAGAAAGAAGCCCAATGGGCAGCGGAGTATTCGACCGACGGCTTTAAGACCTGGCACTACTCCTATGTCATCATGCTTTTGGCTGAATACTCCATGGCGACAGGCGATGAGTCCGTCCTCCCCGGTCTGAGAAGACTGGCACTTGAGTCAGCACGCGGACAAAGCAAAGTCGGTTCGTGGGGCCACCGCTTCGCACAAGCGGACGGGCGACTGATGGGATACGGAATGATGAATGCACCGGGCGTTCCGCTGACAATTTCGCTAGTTCTGGCCCGCAAAGCAGGCATTAGCGATCCGGAGATTTCCGAAGCCATCAAAAAGAGCGCCCGCTTACTCCGGTTTTACGAAGGGAAAGGAAGCATTCCCTACGGTGACCATCAGCCATGGATTCAAACCCATGACGACAACGGCAAAAACGGAATGGCCGCGATACTCTTTAGCCTCCTCGGTGAGACAGACACCGCCGAATATTTTTCACGAACGAGCGTTGCCTCGCACGGACCCGAGCGGGACGGAGGTCACACAGGCAACTTTTTCAATATGATCTGGGCGCTGCCGGCTGTCGCTCAATCAGGACCGCATGCCTCAGGAGCCTGGATGAAAGAATTCGGCGGCTGGTACCTGGACCTCGCCCGACAGTGGGACGGCACTTTTCTTCATCAGGGACCTCCCTCGCACAAAAATGACAGCTACCACAATTGGGACTGCACAGGGGCCTGGCTTCTCGCCTACGCGATTCCCGGCGGCCACCTTCACCTAACCGGTCAAGTAAAGTCAGCCCTTCCACAAATCGATGCCGAAACCGCGAAGAGTCTAATCGAGGATGGTCGTGGTTGGAGTAACAATGATAGAGAGAGCTACTACGACGCACTCTCCACCGATCAATTGATCGATAAACTTTCCAACTGGTCTCCAACCGTTCGTGAGCGGGCAGGTTTGGCCCTGGGGCGCAGCAAAGACAATGTGAGTGGCCAACTGACAAAATTGCTGAGCGCCCCGGATCTCTACACTCGCTACGGCGCCTGCCAGGCGCTTAAAATGCAGGGCGCTCGCGGTGCCGCCGCAGTTCCCGCTCTGATAGAGGCATTTGATTCCGAAGATCTCTGGCTGCGAATTCTCGCCAGTCAGGCCCTTGCCGGCATTGGGCAAGAAGCCAAGTCTGCCGTTCCCGAAATGTTGGAACGACTCTCTGAGGTAGACCTCGAAAATGATCCTCGAAACATGCAACAGCGATACCTCTCCTTCGCCCTCTTCAATCAACGGGGCGGACTAATCAGTAAGTCTCTCGAAGGCATCGACCGCCCCTTGTTATTGAAAGCAGTTCGGTCGGGACTCACTAATGAAGATGGTCGGGCCCGCAGCAGCATCGCCTCAGTCTACCGGAACCTCAACTTTCAAGAAATCCAACCTCTCCTACCGGCAATCCATCAGGCAATTGTGGAACCGGCTCCGAGCGGTATCATGTTTGCAGACGGAATTCGAACCAGTGGGCTGGAGCTTTTCACCAAACACAAAGTCAGCGAAGGCATTGAATTGCTCGCCGATTATGCCCGCGATCAGAAGAAGCACGGCAGCCAGAAACGGATCATTCAGATCATGGATATGCTGGAAGAATATGGTGCCCACGGGCAACGCGCCATTCCTCAACTAAAGGAAGCAGCTGACTACTTCGAAAATAAAGAGAAAGATTTCCCTCCAAAATTGAGCCGCGACAAAGCCAGAATCGTCCGGGAAACCATCTCCAGAATTGAAGCATCAACAGACAGACCTGAATTGATTCAACTGAGCTTGTAAAAACAAATAATTGTCCAATTGCCCTTTCAGTGCCAAACCCAATCACCATGAAACTGCACCTCACGAAATCCGGATTCATCATTCTTATCCTGCTCACGGCGAACCTGCATTTGTTCGCTCAGCAGATGCCGCGGGAACACGTGATTGATGCCCCATCCATTGGCGAAGAGTTAAGCCTCCACAATCTTTTCCAAAGCAACATGGTGCTTCAACGCGACAAGCCGATAAACATCTGGGGATGGGCCGCTGAAGGAGAAAAGGTAAGCGTTTCCTTCGCTGGTCAGACGGGCACAGCGACTACCGATAGAGATCGGAAGTGGAAAGTAACTCTCAATGCTCTTCCGGCCAACTCGAAACAACAGAATCTGAGCGTGCAGGGAAAGGACAAGACCCTCACTCTCGAAAACATTCTGGTCGGTGACATTTGGGTTCTCGGTGGACAGAGCAACATGGAGTTTCCGCTGGAGAAAGTGGAAAATGGCGACCTCGAAATCGTATCGGCAAATTATCCTGAGATCCGGATTCTGACGGTTCCCGCTCAAAACGGTCCCGATTTGAAAAAGGGATTCCCACGCCTCCACGAATGGAGCGACTGGTCCAAACGCCACTTCAGAAAAGGCGATTGGGACGAATGCTCTCCGGAAATTGTGCGCGAACTTTCAGCGATCGGATATGTCTTCGCCCGCCGCATTCACATGGCCTCGAATGTCCCCATCGGGGTAATCGATGCGTCGCGTGGTGGGACAACGATTGAAACCTGGACTCCCGTTCCCGTCCTTAAAGAAATCAAGACTGAGGAAGTCCAGACCTTGCTATCCGAGTGGGATACCAAGGTCGCCGAATGGGACCCTGACAAGGACCTGGAAACTCAAATTCAAAACTATCACAATTGGGTCAAAAACATGAAGCAACAGGGACGGGAAATCCCCGCTGATCGAAAAATCCCTATCGAACATCGGCCCGGACCGGCAATGGATCACAACCGGCCCGGCAACTGTTATGCGAGCATGATTGCACCCATAGCAGGAATGAAAGTTAAAGGAGCCATCTTTCACCAGGGCTTCAACAATGCTCTGGGTTCAGGTTCCAGTGGCGCACGGATGTATCATCAGATTTTTGGAAAAATGATCACCGCATGGCGCGCTGCATTTGAGGATCCGGAAATGCCCTTTGGAATCATTTCTCTTTGCACCGCAGGTGATCCGCAGAACCGGGAGAACTATCTCGAAATGATGTTCAACGAAGGGATCTATATCCGCGAAGCGCAATACCAAACCTTCCTCGACTTCTACAATGCCGGAGACAAAAACATCGGTTTCGCGAGCAGTTTCGACAAACGTCGGTCGTGGTATCATCCTCAATTGAAACTCACTGTCGGCGAGCGAATTTCCCGTTGGGCCCTGGCTACGCAATATGGCCTCGAGAAAGACATCAAGTGGAAGCCACCAATCGTCACTGAAATGAAAGTGGAGGACGGTCAGATTACTCTCAAGATGGATACCACTGTTCGCCCCGTAAATGACGGACCGATCGAAGGCTTCGCGATCGCAGGTGAAGATCGAAGATTTCAACCCGCCGATGCTACCTGGCTCGAGACAGGGAAGGATAAAAACAACCGCCCACAGACGGATCGAAAGACCCTGGTTCTGACAAGCGCTCATGTCCCTGCGCCCGTTCACTTCCGATACGCCTGGGGACGCAATCCCATGGGAAACCTTCAAACGTCTGATCACGACGATTTGCCATTCGCCACCCAACGCAGCGATGACTGGAAGATGGAGGAAGTGCCTAACAAAGAGATATGGAACGAATCTGCTCCCCGACGTCAAAATCAAAATTCAATCAAAAGGGCGCTTCGCCTCGACGACACAGAACGGCGATTGAAGGAGGCGAAGGATCTCATTAAGGAGAGTGAGGGAAAATATAAAAAGGATCGCTCCGATTTCGAGAAGGAACTGGCCAAGAGAAACCAAGAGCCTCAGAATTGATTCATGAAGCAGTTCCTTTCGATCTTCGCGATACTTCTCGCCCCCCTTCTTTCTGCCTCTGCAGCACCGCCCAACATCGTCCTCATCATGGCCGACGATCTCGGATGGTGGGACACCCACTTCCAGGGAAACGAAGATCTCGAAACTCCGAACCTTGATCAGTTTGCACGCGAAGGAATGCTGTTCCCGCAAGGCTACGCAGCGGCCTCAGTCTGCACCCCGACCCGGGCAGCGATGATGACAGGCATGTCACCGGCACGTCTTGGGATAACCAATCATGCCCCCGGCCACAAAGATGGGATGGTCCCGGAGGGACAAAAATTCGCCGGTGCAAAAAAGCTGACTTTCCTTCCTCTGGACGCAACGACGATTGCTGAACGACTGAGAGACGAAGCCCATTACAAAACCGGATTCGTCGGGAAATGGCACCTTTCCCACCGCAAAGGAAATGACGAAGAGGGAAACGCCCGGGAACCTCTCCTGCGCCCGGAGTTCCAGGGGTATGACTTGAATATTGGAGGCTGTGATCGAGGCGGCCCGCCCAGCTACTTCGATCCCTATCGAATCCCTGCTTTGGAATCGCGAAAGAAGGGGGAATACCTGCCAACCCGAATGGCCGATGAATGTATCGCTTTTCTCAGAGAAAATAAAAAGGGGCCCTTCTTTCTCACCTTATGGAACTACTCCGTCCACTACCCGATTGAAGCTCCGGAAGATCTCATCAAAAAGTATACTGACCGCAAGGTGAAGAATCCTGCTTACGCCGCAATGATCGAAGGGATGGATAGATCCATCGGTCGGGTGCTCAAAGAGCTGGACACTCTTGGCCTCGAAGAAAACACCCTCGTCATCTTCACTTCTGACAATGGATCGCTGTTTACCAATGGACCACTCCGTGCCAACAAAGGGCATCTCTACGAAGGGGGAATCCGGGTGCCCTGGGTGATTCGCTGGCCGGGAAAAATTGAAGCAGGCAGCCGGAGTGAGGCAACTATCATCAGCACCGATGTCTTCCCCACTCTTCTGGAAGTCGCAAAACTCAAACCAGTTCCGGGTACTCCTCTCGACGGGGAAAGTCTTGTCCCTCTTTTCACCGGAACAGGCGAACTGAAGAGAGAATCTCTTTTCTTCCATTACCCGAACTATGCCTTCCATAAAAGAAACCGACTGGCCGGAGCCATCCGAAAAGGCGAGTTCAAATTGATCCGAAACTATGACGACAACAGTCTCGAACTCTACAACCTGAAGGACGACCTCGGTGAAAAGAAAAATCTTGCTGAGTCCGATCCGGCGAGGGCGCAAGCCTTGCGAAAAGAGCTTAACCAATGGCTGAAGGAATCCGGCGCCCAAATGCCAAGCCGAGTCGAATGATCGCAAAACTCCAATCCGATTCAACAGGGTATCCTTGTCGATTGAACAGGCTTACGTCACTGATTCCGCAGGGAATCGCCTTCGCCCTTCTCGCTCTGCCTTTTTCTCTCTCGCTGGCTAACCCGGTCGTATCGGGTCTCTCCGCTTCAAATGAGAACGATTTGGCGTTCGCCGGTCGAGTTCTTCTCAGCGAGCTGAGTTGCACCACATGTCATCAGGGACACATCGAGGCAAAAGGCGGGCCCGTCCTCGATCAGGTCGGTGGGCGCATTCACCCGGACTACTTGGAGAAATTCATTGCTGCTCCCCACACGACAAAGCCCGGCACAAGCATGCCGGATTTGATGAGTCACATGAATGAAAAAGAGCGGACTGATGCTGCCGGCGCGATCTCTGACTACCTGTTAAAAAATTCGGCCATCACCTTTTCTCTTCAACCCATCGAGCCGGAAAGAGTCGAGAATGGACGTGAACTTTTTCACCGCGTCGGATGTGTCGCCTGCCATTCTCCGGAGAAGAAAGACCTGGCCGATTCCCCACCACTTCAGGGCATCGAAACCAAATACAGTCTGGAAAGTCTCACTGTGTTTCTCAAAGACCCACTCGAGTCCCGCCCTTCCGGGAGAATGCCGGACATGCAACTCTCTCACTGGGAAGCGCTCGACATCGCAAACTATCTCCTGCGCGAACAGGATCTGAAGAGTCCAGAGACCCGAATTTTTGATCGGGCCTCAGAGGGAGAGGTCTTGTTCAAAAAAATGGGCTGCATGCAATGTCATCAACCCTCGGAGGCACAAGCGGACTATGGCCGGGCATTTGATAAACTGGATCACTCCAAATCCTGCACTTCAGCGGAATATTCTCTTTCACCCCTTCAGAAGAAGCAGATCTCGGCTGCTCTGAAAGCCGAAGCTCAGGAAATCGACTCAAGCCAAAGGATCCTCCTAACAATGGCACGCCTCAACTGCACAGCTTGTCATCAACGCGGTGAGAACGGGGGCCCGTCCGCAGAGCGTGACGAGTATTTCACCACGAGCAACCTGAACCTCGGCGAACAGGCCCGCATTCCCCCTTCCCTCAAGGGAGTCGGTGCAAAACTCAAACAGGAATGGCTCCAAAAAGTTATCACTGGCGGCACCTCTGTCCGACCCTACATGAACACCCGCATGCCGAAATTCGGAATCAAGAATATCGAGAAGCTCCCCTCTCAGTTTGCAGAAACCGACAGCTTGCCTCCCTTGGAATTCGAAAGAGTAAAGGACGCAAAGCTTGCCAGAGAAACAGGACAACAACTCGCCGGCGACAAAAACCTCAGCTGTGTCGCCTGTCATACCTACAAAGGGGAAAGCGCCACCACCTTGAACGGCGTTGAACTCACTTCGATGACGCAGCGCCTCCAGGAAAACTGGTTCCATCATTACATGCGGAACCCTCAGCAATTTCATCCGACTACGATCATGCCGGGCTTCTGGCCGGGCGGAAAGCCGACGAGGCCTGAAATTCTTGATGGCAACACCGGTAAACAAATCGACGCGATCTGGCAGTATCTCTCCCGGGGAAAGGAAGGGAGAACTCCCTCGGGCATACGTCGAAAACCACTTTATTACTCTTCATCCAATGGTGAAGCTGTCATGTTGCGACGCCAGTATCGCGGCATTGGTAAACGCGGAATCGGAGTGGGCTACCCTGCGAAGATTAATCTGTCCTTTGATGCAGGCCAATTGAGACTCGGCTCCATCTGGAAAGGCGAGTTCGGCGAAATGTCAGGCGTATGGCGCTCCCAGGGATCTGGCAACGTGAATGAAAACACGAGAGAGGTGGTTCGCTTTCCGACCGGCCCCGCCTTTGCCCAACTACCATCTGAAGACACCCCCTGGCCAACTCTTGAAGAGGGAGAAAAGGCCGAGGGCTTTCAGTTTCTTGGATACTCGCTGGATACCAAACAAAGACCCGAATTTCGATACACTTACGCGGGCATTGAAGTAAGAGACTATTTTGTCGACTCACCGGGCCAACTCACGCGGAAGCTGACATTTGCAGAACCCATGCCTCAGAATACTTATTTCCGAATTGCGAACGACGAGCAATTGCAAGCTCACCAAACCGAAGGAAACAGCTTTAAATTTCCGCACGGTCTTAAGATCGAACTGTCCAGAAAAGGAAACGTCAGGAAAGGCACTGAGCTCATCGTACCATTGGAGAAGGCAAGCGAACTAAGCATCAAATACCAATTTGAGTCCGAATGAAAATCTTCACCTGTCTGATCACCGTTTTCTTTTGCGCGAGTTTGTCAGCCGAACCGCTCGGGGACGAGTGGGGCACCGCTGAACGTGAAGCTGAGTTTTACCGGATCACCGAAATACCAGTTTCCACCCCCCACTATATAGAAGCGGGATGTTTCGCCACTCTGCCTGACGGAAGAGTGGCAATCGGTACACGTCGGGGTGATATTTTCCTGGTGGAGGGGCTTTCTGAAGAACATCCTGAACCGCGCTATCACAAATTTGCTGCAGGAATGGATGAACTGCTGGGCCTCGCTTACCGTGACGGCGCATTTCTCGCGACCCACGCGACCGAACTCACCCGGATCAGCGACCAGAATGGAGATGGACGCGCTGATCGATTCGAAACCGTAAATGATTCCTGGGGCTTCGGAACTTATCACGAATTCGCACTGGGCTCTAAACCTGATCGGGATGGAAATACCTGGGTCGCCCTTGGCTTATCAAAATCTTATCATTCATCTGAACTGTTTCGCGGATGGGCCCTGAAGATTACGCCGGATGGAAAAGCAATTCCTGTTTGCAGCGGTATTCGAAGCCCCCTCGGCGTCGGGGACAACGGTCACGGCACCATGATCTACGCCGAGAGCCAGGGACCGTGGAACGGATCGTGTTCTCTCAAACACCTTAAGCCCGGCGGATTCATGGGACATCCAATCAGTTTCAACTGGTATGAATCTGCCCCGAACATGGGGCCAAAACCCATCGAGCCCAATACACCTTCCCGACTCGAGATCGAACGGAAACGAGTCAAGGAACTGGTCCCCTACGCTGTCGTGTTTCCATTTCGCCGCATGGGCCGGTCCATTTCCGGATTTGTGGTGGATCAAACCGATGGGAAATTCGGACCATTCGCCGGGCAGATTTTCATTGGAGACTATACCCTCAGCATCATGATGCGAGCGACGATGGAGGAAGTGAATGGCGTATGGCAGGGAGCGTGCTACCCGTTTCGGGAAGGCCTCTCCACCGGTATTCTCAATTGTCACTTCACTCCGGGAGGCCAACTTCTCACCGGCGGAACCAATCGCGGGTGGCCGGTCCGGGGGGCGAAGTCGAATGTGCTTGAGCGAATCGACTGGACTGGGAAGACACCTTTTGAGTTGAAAGAGATCAACGCTCAACCAGAAGGCTTCGCACTAACATTCACCAAATCAGTCAATCCGGCCCTGGCTAGCGATCCTGAGAATTACCGCCTCCAGACTTTCACTCACGTTTATCAGCAAGGATACGGAAGTCCCGAAGTCGACCAGACTACACCTACGGTGAAGAAGGCGGAGGTTTCCGATGACGGCTTGACCGTTAAGCTCCAAATTGAAGGACTCGTGCAGGGTCACGTTCACGATTTTGATATTGGGGCGCTTCGGTCTGCAATTGGCGAAGAACCGCTCCACCGTAGTGCCTACTATACCCTCAACGAAATCCCAAAATAGCCTCAGACATGAATTACTGGCCCCAAAGAATTGCGTTGGCGATCCTGGCGCTGGCGATCCCGAAGGGGTTCGCCGACGACTTGCCTAACATCATCATTGTCTACGCGGATGATCTAGGATACGGAGATCTATCCACCTACAACTCTGACGCCGCCTACCAGACACCGCGACTCGATCAAATGGCTTCCGAGGGAATCAAATTTCTCGATGCCCACAGTCCTTCGACGATTTGTTCCCCTTCTCGCTACGGTCTCTTTTCCGGCCAACAGGTTTTTCGCACAGGGCGACGCTCTACCGCCTTTGAAGGCCCCAGCGGACCAAGCTATCTTGCACCTGGAGAGTTAACCATTGCCGACATGCTGAAGAAGCAGGGCTACCGGACCGGAATTTTCGGAAAATGGCATGTCGGGCTCACCTGGTATGATGACGCCGGAGAACGCCTTCGAGGAGGCTTCGAGAATTCCCTGCTCATTAATTACGAAAAGAGCACCCCCTTGGAGGACGGACCAAATCGCCGCGGATTCGATGAGTCATTTATCACTCCGAATTGTCCCACAACAGACCCTCTTTATATCTACATCAAAAACGGAATGGTTCCCGTTCCTGCCAGTCAACGACACCTTCAAAAGAATCTGCCCAACCCCGGGGGAAAGTGGCGATGGGACAATGATGAGGGATGGATGGCGCCGGATTATGAATTCATCGATGCCGACATTCTATTTCTCGATCACACTCTCCAGTTTATCAATACGCACCGAAGAGAACACCCTGACAAACCCTTCTTCGCCGTCTTCTCCACTCAAATTTCCCACGCTCCTGTCCTACCCGCGAAAGAATTCGCCGGAGCGACTGAAGCCGGACCGCGAGGAGACTTTATTCGCGAACTCGACACTTTGACCGGTCGATTACTCGACGCGCTCGATGAGCTTGAAATCGACGACAACACCCTCGTTCTGTTCAATTCGGACAACGGCCCCGAAACGGTTCATACCGATTGGATGAGGAGAGATCACAATCACGATGCAGCCGGAGGATTCCGCGGGATGAAACGCGACGGATGGGAAGGCGGCCACCGCGTCCCCTTCATCGCCCGCTGGCCCGACAGAATTCCCGCGGGACAAGTTTCCGATCAGTTAACCAACACGACCGATATTTTTGCTACCCTTGCATCGGTGGTTGGCTACGAACTCCCTGACGATGCAGCTGTAGACAGTTTCGACATGCTACCCGTGATGCTCGGCGCGCAGGAAGAGAAGAAGTCCGTTCGGTCCCATATGCTCACGCAAAGTTTCAGAGGAGATTTTCAGTTGCGACAAGGAGACTGGAAATATCTCGATCACAAGGGTTCAGGAGGGAACGGATACGAAAAGGGAATCCTCAAGGAGTATGCCCTCCCGGAAACTGCGCCCGACGCAGATGGACATCTTTATCATCTGGGGAAAGATCCCGGAGAAACCACCAACTTGTATTTCACTGAGGCCGAAAAACGGAAAGAAATGCAGGCTCTCCTCAAAAAGCTGACACGCCCTGACAAGGGGCGAAGCGCCCCCTTAAATCGAAAACCCTTTGTCATCAGAAATTAACTCTAAAGCTCAATTACCATGCCTCCCACCAAGTCCACAATCCGCGCCGGAATCCCCTTGAGCAATAGCGCGCTCTATCACTGCGTTCCATTTGCAGTGGGAGACCCCGTAGTCTTTCTCGAAATTGCGGCAGAGGGTGAAACCAAGAAAACTATTTGTATCGTACGCGATGTCGAACTGGACCGGGCGCTCAAGGCAATCAAGGCCGACAGCATCGTAGTTCCTGCTGACTTCACACCGGAAGGTGGACTTTCAGCTGATCGCGAGATTGCCACCGCTCAAGCAGCCGCCGAATGCCTCCATCAAGCAGGAGTGAATGAAGTCGTTGCGGACCGATCACTTCCCTTCAGTTTTGCCCATGTCCTCAAGGACGCGAAAATCGATGTTGCCTGCGACCTTCAAATGGGAGTTCGCGAGCGTCGCCAGAAATCCGCTGAAGAGATCGAAAAGCTTCGGCACGCCCAGAGCATCACTGAAGACGCGATCCGGTTTGCCTGCGAAATGATCGCCCGGGCTGATACCAACGATGAAGGTGTGCTGATCCACCAGGGGTCCCCTCTTACTTCGGAACGAGTTCACGTAGCTGTGAATATTTTTCTGATGGAGCGTGGATTCAGCGGCCCTAAATTCATCATCGCTGGCGGACCTCAGGGTGCATCCTGCCATCATCATGGCGATGGCGAGCTACGAACCGGCCAACCGGTGATCGTGGATATCTTTCCCACCTGTCAGGATTCCCACTATTGCGGTGACTGTACCCGAACGGTCGTCCACGGAGACATTCCTGCGGAAGTCAAAAAAATGCACCAGGCCGTTTGCCGGGCGAAAGAAGCTGCCTGTGACACTATTCGCCCCGGGGTTTTCGGTTCGACAGTTCACGCGGCAACCACTGAAGAATTGAGGTCTCAAGGATTCCAGGTCGGTTTTCCACCGGAAGGAGCGCCGCCTTCATTCTGTACCATGCATCACGGAACTGGTCACGGAATCGGACTGGACGTTCACGAACCGCCTCTATTGGATGCTAGCGGGATCGAACTACTCGAAGGCGACGCTCTCACCGTCGAGCCGGGACTCTACCAGAAAAACCTGGGCGGAGTTCGGGTGGAAGACATGGTCATCGTCACTGCCGATGGTTTCGAGAACCTCAACCGATTGCCGGAAGGCCTGGACTGGAAGTGATTTATTCCGTCAAGCATGAACACCACTTTTACAGAAATTGCCGAACGCTATCTTGAGAATTTGCTGGAGACCTATCCCGTCACCGCTACCTGCCTTGGTGATCATCGTTACGATGCACACCTGGATGAATCCGATCAAGCAGCTCGGGACCTTGCCGCGAATTCTGCAAAGGGATTTCTCTCGGAATTAGGAAAGGTCGAGCATCCAGAATTGTCCCGCGATAATCAGGTAGACTTCGCACTTCTCGAACAAGCTCTCAGAAAAGAGATCTGGCAGATTGAAACACTTCGTGAATGGGAATGGAATCCCCTGGTCTATTCCGGCTTACCCGGAAATGCGATATATTCTTTGATGTCCCGCGACTTCGCCCCACTAGAGGACAGGCTCGCTCACGCCGCGAGTCGTTGCCGGAAGTTTCCGCGCTTGTTTGAACAGGCCCGCGCTTCCCTGATTCCTGAATTGGTTCCCTCTATCCATGCTGAAACGGCAATAGAACAAAACAAAGGAATCCTCCAACTACTCGAGGCCTTTCTCGTGCCCGAACTTGAACAACTTCCCGAAGCGCTTAAAGCCGACCTGGCAGATGCGATTGCCATTGCGCGGCAAGCGGTCGAGAGTCAGCAATCCTGGCTTGAGACCGAACTATTCCCCGGGGCTAAGGGGAATCCACGAATCAGCGAAACGCTCTTTCGCGAAAAATTTGACTTCGATCTCTTCAGCACTCTTTCGCCGGAGGAGCTTCGCGCCCGGGCTGAGTCCGAAATGACAAATCTGCATCAGGAGATGTACGAATTGTCGGAACAAATCTATCGGGAACATCACTCTGAATTCTCCCCTTCCCCGAACCCGACTCCGGAAGAGAAAAAGGAACTCATTCGAAAATGCCTCGAGTTTGCCTGCGACGATGCGCCGAGTGCAGAGGGTGTTGTTGATGCGGCTTATCACTCCCTTGAAATCACTACAGATTTTGTTCGGAAAAACGAATTGGCCCCGATCCCGGATGCGCCAGTGGAGATCATTCTGATGCCCGAGTTTCGTCGGGGTGTTTCGGTCGCTTATTGCGATGCACCCGGCCCACTCGAGCGTGAAGGGAAGACTTTTTACGCCGTGTCACCTCCGCCGAAAGACTGGACCGAAGAACAGGTCCAATCATTTCTTCGCGAGTACAATCATCGCTCCCTCCACAACCTGACCGTTCACGAGGCAATGCCCGGCCACTATGTCCAACTGCTCCGATCAAATGAGAACTCAAGCCGACTCCGTTCTGTGCTTTCCTCCGGGACTTTCATCGAAGGCTGGGCTGTTTACACTGAAAGCATGATGATGGACGAAGGGTTCCTCCCCGGCGATCTGCTGATGCGCCTCGTCGTAAAAAAATGGAACCTTCGAGGAGTGGCCAACGCTTTGCTGGATCAGATGATCCACCTCGATGGCATCGACGAAGCAACTGCTATGGACTTGATGGTCAATGACGCCTTTCAAGAGGAACGTGAAGCTGCAGGAAAATACCGACGTTCCCTTCTCACATCTGTTCAGCTTTCCACTTACTTCGCCGGCTATATGGAGGTAGTCGATATCCGGGCAGAGACAGAAAAATCCTGGGGTAGCCGTTTCGAACTGAAAACATTCCACGAGCGCTTGATGGCCTTCGGATCCCCTCCGCCAATCTTCGTGAAATCCTTGCTACTGGATGAAGCTATTTGTTATGAGTAAGCCTATGAGAATTTGGAACACCTGTATTGCCTTGTTAGTATTTGCATCCGTGGTAACGGCTGACGAAAAAGGAACCACCCTTCCCGGTGAAGCCTCAAAGAAGGTCAGGAAGAAAAACTCAGCTTTCGCCAAGGTGGTGGATGATCCGGCGCTACCACGAGTGTTGATCATCGGAGATTCCATTTCCATCGGCTACACCGTTGCTGCGCGTGAAGGCCTCAAAGGAGTTGCCAATGTCCATCGTGTCCCCGGAAATGCCGGCCATACCGCGATGGGAATTAGCGGGCTTCCAAAATGGTTGGCAGAGAAAAACGGCAAATGGGATCTGATCCACTTCAACTGGGGCTTATGGGATCTTTGCTATCGCAACCCCAAGTCCAAAACTCAAGGAAATCGAGACAAGGTAAACGGCTCCCTGACACATACGCCGGAGAAGTATGCTGAGAACCTGGAGACAATTGTAACCAGACTGAAAGAGACAGGCGCGACTTTGATTTTTGCGACGACGACTCCGGTTCCCGAGGGTGAGGCTGGTCGAAAAGTTGGTGACGATTCAGTTTACAATCAGGCAGCGATCGAGGTGATGAAACGCCACGGAGTTGTCATCAATGACCTTCACAAGGTGATTGCCGGGAAGATGGAAAAATACGGAAAGAAAGCCGGCGACGTACACTTTACCGATGAAGGCTCAAAATTACTGGGGGATGCAGTGGCCACCGCTATTCGGAAAACCATTGAGCAGTAATTCCTTCCCCTCGTGATCCTGACAAATCGCTTCGAGGATCCCGGCGGATCTAGCTCAACACCCCCTTGATCACCTTCGCGGTTTCGACACCGGTGAGACGCATATCGAGTCCCTGGTGTTTCACGCTGAAGCGTCCGGATTCGATTCCCATCAAATGCAGCATGGTGGCGTGAAGGTCGCGCACGTGAACGACATCTTCGACAGCGTTGTATCCCAACTCGTCCGTCGCTCCATAGGTCGTTCCAGCTTTCACCCCTCCTCCGGCCATCCACATGGAAAAGCCCTTGATGTGATGATCCCGTCCTGCTCCGCCTTTTCCCTGAAACATCGGAGTACGCCCAAATTCCCCACCCCAGACGATCAGGGTATCATCGAGCATTCCGCGTTCCTTCAAATCTGTCAGCAATGCCCAGGTCGGTTTATCGGTTAGACCGCAACAGGTATTCATGTATTTCACGAGCCCACCATGATGGTCCCACCCGCGGTGATAGAGATGAATAAAGCGCACTCCACGTTCTGCGAGACGGCGGGCGAGTAGACAATTCGAAGCAAAAGAGCCATCGCCCGGAGTTGCTCCATACCGCTCCAATACATGTTTCGGCTCCTTCGACACATCCATCAATTCCGGAACGGATGTCTGCATTTTGAAGGCCATTTCGTAAGCCGCAATCCGTGTCGAAATCTCAGGATTGTCGACGACCTCGTTGCGACGTTGGTCCAGCCTTCTTATTGTCTCGACCAGCTTCCTTTGTTGAACACCGGTGACGCCCTTGGGATTACTGAGGTAGTGAACCGGATCGCCGGCAGAATTAAATTCAACGCCCTGGTAGCGACTTGGAAGAAATCCCGCTGACCATTGCCGCGAGGCAATCGGTTGCGGATTGCGTCCGCCGACGCTCGTCATCACGACAAACCCGGGAAGGTCATCGGCTTCACTGCCAAGCCCATAATTAATCCATGACCCCATCGACGGGCGGCCACTGATCGCGGTGCCCGTATTCATAAACGTGTGAGCCGGATCGTGATTGATCTGCTCTGTGACCATCGAATTCACGATACAGATATCATCAGCCATCTTTTGGTGAAACGGAAGAAAGTCGGAAATGACCTGACCATTCTTTCCGTATTTCCCAAACTTCGTCAGGTGTCCCTGAACTTTAAGTTGCTGCCCCTGGAGTTGAGCGATCGGCTGGCCTTTGGTGAAAGACTCCGGCATGGGCTTCCCGTTGAGTTCATCCAGCTGCGGTTTGTAATCGAAGGTTTCAAGATGAGACGGCCCGCCAGCCATACAGAGAAAAATGACACGTTTCACTTTTCCTTTTCCGGTCAGGTAAGGTTTATCGCCGGACGGGGAAACTGCTCCGTTCGCAATATCGCGAGCCATTAATCCAGTCAATGCAGCCGAGCCGAAACCGATTCCGGCTTGAGAAAGAAAACTTCGACGGTTTTGAAATTGAGAAAGATCCATCAGTTCAGTTCCGGGTTGTTGTTTCGTTCAAATTCAAGATCGCCCTCGCTACGGCAGTCCACGCATCCCCGGGATTTTTGGTTCCCCCTTCGGAGCTGAACAGTTCACCAATGATCTTTTTTTCCTTGTCATCCGGTCCGCGGGAAAGCACCTCCCTGAATGCAAATTTGATTCGCTCGCTGTCATTGGCTCCCCCCTCCTTTTGAATCCGGGCAGCCAAACTCCCGGCCGCTTCAACGAAGACCGGATCATTCAGTAAAACTAAAGCCGCAAGCGGAGTATTGGAGCGGGGACGCTCAGCGGTGCATTCCTCCCGACTCGGGGCATCGAAGGCCTTCATCATCGGATGCAAAAATTGACGCTGCCAGTGAACGTAGACACCACGCCTCCATTGACGCTTGTCTGTATGCGCTTGATAAACTCGAACCGGAAAATTGAGATGACGATAATACCCCCTGGGTTGAGGCGGCTTTATGCTGTCGCCCCCTACTTTCTCAGAAACTAACATTCCGCTCACCGCCAGGGCATTGTCTCTTATCACTTCAGCCGGAAGACGAAACCGCGACTGGCGGGCGTAGAGTCGGTTCTCTGGATCCCGTTCTCGCAAACCCGGTGAAGCCAACGAGGACTGGCGATAGGTATTTGTCAGCACAATCTTCCGGATCAACTGCTTTACGTTCCAATCCGATTCAACGAACTCGACCGCAAGATTGTCGAGCAATTCGGGGTGGACCGGTGGTTCGCCCTGTCCGCCGAAATCATCGAGACTCTTCGACAGACCGACACCCATCAGAAGATACCAGATGCGGTTTGCAAAAACACGCGATGCCTTTCCACCGTAGCCATTTTTCGGATCCATCAACCAGTTGGCCAAGTCGAGCCGGCTCAAACGATCGCCTTTCTCCGCCTCGACCTTTCCAAGAAACCCGGGAACAGCCGGAAGAGCGACTTCTCCGCTGTCGTCCAGCCAGTTTCCTCTCGGGAGAACACGGATCTCCCGCGGCTCGATTGACACCGTAATCATTGATCGACGAATCCCCTTCTTCAGATTTGCGATTTCCTGGGTGAGTTTATTCTTCAGCCCCTCGTCTTTTGCTTTCTCAGCCCCGGCAAGGTCCCCTTCCAGTTCTGAGAGTTGCGCCTTCTGATCATCTGTCGGCAGATCAATTTCCGGCGGTCGCGGCGAAGGCAGGCTGTTAAAATTCAGCCCCTTTCGTTTTCCAGGATTGAGATGCGCGTTCTCGTCAACATCCGCGAAGAAGGCCACCATCGAGTAGAAATCTTTTGCCGTGTAGGGATCATACTTGTGATCGTGACACTGAGCGCAACCAAGGGTGCCGCCCATCCAGACTCCCGATAAATTTCGGATACGGTCAGCTGCATAGATCGCCATGTATTCCTTTTCCTGAACTCCGCCTTCGTGAGAAGTCTGAAGCAGCCGATTGTATCCCGTGGCAACAATCTGTTCAGTCGTCGGTTCTGGAAGAAGATCACCGGCGAGTTGCTCCCGGGTGAACTGATCGAAGGGCAGATTGCGGTTGAAGGCATCGATCACATAATCCCGATACGGCGAAATATGATGAGTCTGATCACCATGATACCCGACCGTGTCCGCATACCGCACCAAATCGAGCCAGTAGATTGCCATCCTTTCCCCAAAATGTTTCGATGCCAGCAACTCGTCGACCAGAGCGCCATAGGCAGCCTCTCGATCGGCGGCCCCCACAAAAGCATCTATGGTCTCTGGTTTCGGGGGCAGCCCTACCAGATCAAAATGAAGGCGCCGGATCAGTGTTACAGGATCGGCGATGTCAGCAGGCTCCAATCCTTCAGCCTCCAACCTGTTGAGAATGAAGCTGTCGACCCAGCCCTTCGGCCAGTCAGATCCTTTCACTTCCGGAACCGGATGCTTTACCGGCTCTTCGTAAGCCCAAAACGCCTCGTAAGGCGCGCCCTCCTGGATCCATCGTGTCAGTAGTTCGACTTCCTTTTTTGAAAGTTCCTTGTGCGACTTTTCCGGAGGCATCGGATCCTCGGGGTCGGTGATCCGATAGATGAACTCGCTCTTCTCCGCGTTTCCCGGAATAATCGCCAACTCCTTTGCTGCAGACTCCACATCAAGTCGTAGATCCCCCTCCCTGGTTTCAGGGTCGGGCCCGTGACAAAAGAAACACTTATCCGAAAGAATTGGCCGAATATCCCGGTTATAGCGAATTTCCTCTGCCTCTACCGAAAAGCAAAACGCCAGGAATAGACCGACTTCGATTTGTAGAAATATAAACCTCATTGAGCGGCATTCAGTTAATCGATATTTCACAGTAAGTTCAAGAGTCCTTATGCTGGAAAGTTCCGGACTTTTCCATCTTGACGCACGTCTCCCATTTAGCAAGCTTCACCCTTACTTGTTGATTCCCAGGAGGAGAATGAGTATGGATCAGCGCAGTTCGGAAAGGATGAGGAATCTCACGATCTCCAACTGTTAATTCTCCCCGACAGCTGAACGCTCCGCTTTGACCTGAGCTGCGGTCAGAGCCTGATTGAAAATCTTCACCTCATCGATCCGACCATCCATAAACTCGGTCCCGGATGAGTGCCCGATGTGCAGCATGTTTTTCGGAGTCATCAATACAGGATAGTCCTTGAAGGCAATCCGCTTTTTCAGATCCGCATCGAGGTAGAGTTGGCACTCCTTTGCCGGGCTATCGATCACGAAAGTAATGTGATACCAACGCTCCAGCTCCAAATCGCCCCCTTCATCATTGCTTCCCGTATCTTCGGCGTAGAAATTTACCGCCGTTTCGATCCAGGTTTTGCCATCACCAATGTCGCCGTGCACTTTGTTCGCGTTAACCTTCATGTCGAAAGTCTGATCCCCACCGTGACGGGTTCCTAGAATGCCTGAAAAAGTTGGCTCCTGTGTCAGGAAAACCCATGCCGAAACAGTGAAGGTCGAAAGCGCCAAATCGTCAGAGTAGGGAATGCTGACGTGATTCCCTTCCTTGCGGACAAACTCGAGCGAGTTCCCGCTTTTCCCGGGAGCAGATTTCGCACCCACAATCTTGCCGTGATGTGAGCCGACGGAATCCCTCGCCACTGCACCTTCGTCATCGAGTTTCCAATGAGCAATCGGTTCGGGACGAATGTCGCCCGGTGCTTCACCCAGTGCGCAGGCAATCGCGAAGTCCGTCAGTTTTTGAGATTGAAAAAATCCCGGCCACATATTGTGCCCCTGCCCTTTCTGCACTTCGACCTCAACCGACCCGCCAAACTCTTGGTATCGCTTCGCCAATTCTTCGGAATTAGCCTCTAAGGGCACAACTTTGTCATCGTCGCCGTGAATGTGAAAAACAGGAACGTTCGCTTCGGCCAATAGTTTCAGTCGGTTGATTGGATCATGGGTGGACAGGCTCGCCTCGAGTTGCTCCGCACTCAACTCGTAAGCTCTGGTCGCACGGGCAACACCGGGATAGCTTGCGATGCTACACACTGGATATATTCCGGCAACACCTCCAACAGACTGCGGATTCTCCGAAGCCCAGCTGTAAAGCATCAAACCTCCACGGCTGCGCGCAAGGAGGCAGGGCTGCTTGCGGAACTGGCGCTTCGTCACCAAATAGTCGTAGAAAGCGTCATAAGTTCCTCTCCCCTTTGCGTTCCCAAACGACTCTCCGACATCGATGCCGGCAATGGCGATCCCTTTGGCAAGAAACTGCTCGAACATCCAGACTTCTGACTGAGCCGGCAAACCCTTTAGAGTTGGTGCATACCAGACCCAGGGCACATCCCCTTTCGAACCCTTCGGCAGAATGACAAAGGCATCGTGACCATCAAGCTGGAAGGACTCACCGGGTAAAGGGATCTCTTTGCTGCCTTCAGTGATCGCGGGTTCGGCAGTGGCAAAGGTGACGACTGCAAACAGGAAGGCCAAAACCGCCAGGGTAAATCTAAGATTCATGGCTTCGATCTAACAGGGTTTGCTCAACGATTCAACAGTGTTCCTCATTGAACGACCGAAAGCGAGCTACCACTGACGGAGACTCCGCCTTTGGTGTATCGGACCTTCGTCCATTGGTCCACAATCGGGAGTCGGAACTCCATCCATTCCCAAACAGCGGGTAAAGCCGGACGAATGGTGAGCTTCTGATCCGGAATAGACACACTCAAACCGGCAAGCCCTTCGAGGTAGAGCAGAATCTTCCCGGCGTTGAAATTGGAATACTGGTCACCGAACAATTTCAGATCGCGTTCGTAGGCTTCCGGAGCAACAGGGATCTGCCATTCCTCGTGAAAGTTGTAATTGGCGAGATGATTCAACGTTAGCTCTGTCGCGGGCTTAACCAGCCCCTGTCGAAACATGCCATCAAGAGTGAAGTAGGCGGTGTCGGGTGTGTAACCGAAGGAATGATCCACATCCGTTGCAAAGGCTTCCATCGATTGCTTCGACATCGCCAGTGGGAAGAATTCCCCGAAGAATCCTTTTTCCCGATCCAGTGCCCAGGCATTGACCATCGCCCTTGCATATTCATTAGGAAAATGAGGGGACCGCATTGCCCAGAATCCAGTGGTCATGATCAGTCCGTTCTCCGGCGCGAGAAAGTAGTTGGAAACATCGTTCGTTTGCCAGCGTTGATCGAACATCAAACGAATGTGCTCCGGATCGCGACGAACCATTTCCTGCCAGTGCACAACATCCGCTTCGTGCCCCGTCAGACGCGCCATCTTTTCGAGTACATCAGCGACTTCAAACTCACTCATGAAGAAACCCGGAACTTTTTCCCAAAACAGTTTTGAGAAGTGCCCCTCGTAACACTCCTTGAGAAAATTGACATCGCCGCTGTGCTCGTAGATCTGCCAGGCCCCGAGAACATGCTCAGAGGCTTCGCCCCCGTAGGCACCGCTATGCCAGGAAATCCCTTTGTTGTCCGAAAGCATTCGCAAGCCCCCATCCACTTCACGGTATCGATCGGCTTCCGTAAGATGTTTCCACGTCAGAACATTCCCGTAGGCATAACGTGCCTTGTCAGCTGTCCATGCACCGACCTTGATCTGAAACGCGGCGTCGTAGCGATGAATACCAAGGAAATTATTCACCGCTGTCTGCGTGTGATTCTCCATCTCCCAGCCTTCGCCAACATTGATGTAATACATCAAATAGAGCGTCCAGAGGTAGTAGTAGATATCGACAAATTTCTCATCGGAGCAACGAAACCACGGGATCTCGTCATTGAGCTGTCGGTTCATTTCGGAGGTCTTCGCAGCAAGCAACTGCTTGTCGTGTTTGATAATATCCCGTGCCGATTTGATCGCGACCTCAGGTTCATCATGCATCGACCAGGAGACGGTCGTTCCTTCGCTGTCGCAGGGAATTGAAAACGTATAATATTGGACATCCCGCTCATCTTCTTCAGTAATCAGCGAATCTGAAAAACTCTTGGAGGCACTCAAGACGGTGGTCATATCAGAGTAAACACACTGCCCAATGCGTTCAGTGCCATCTGGATCGGGACGGGATTTCACTGTGCCGCCTTCCGTGATCACGAGAGCATTATTCTCTGCATCAAACCGAATCGAGGCCGTGGATGAAACGCTGTTCCGATTGTAAAAACTATTACCCGAAAATTCGAGAATTACCGGTTTCGACGCTGTGATGATCGATGCGGCCGCATCATTCGAAGCAATGAATTTCTCCTCCCGAATTGTCACCCCTCCGACTTCGTATTCACAGACCATTCTATCCGGCCGCCACCGCATGCTCTTCGGCTTCGGGTGAGCGTATGCTTTACCATCGACGATCACACTGCCATAGAGAACCCGGGTATCTTTGTGAAACTCCCACCCATTGTAGTCATTGCCCTTCCCCGTGTTTTCCGTCCCGGAGATCTCGCTATCAAGCAGACCCACACCTCGGCTTCGAAGATCGTGATGAAAGGGATGAGTCAGGCCAATGGTTTCGTCTTCGATCAGGTTCCAACTGGCGTGAAAGCCGCCGACGTAATAGCTCACGTTTCCCGCAAGAAATCCGTGCTTTCGCCCCTGGATCTCCTGTTCGAGTTTCTGGCAATAGTCTGTGAAGGGAGGCTTTTCGCTTGCCGAAGAAATCCCAACTATTTCACACGAGAGGAAGACCGCCACGAGAATGAAATATCGTTGCGGATCATGCATTCTAGACCATCTCATCTAAAACGTAGTTCCTTTCATATTCTCCCGGCACTCCTTCCGGTTCTTCTCAAAACGCACCAAATCCTTCTCCAGCTTTTCATTGGCCATAGCGATGACCGACTCGTCCCCGTTTGCCCGCTCAATGGTCCTGGCATGAACATCCCTGGCATTCGCCTCAAAGCGATTCAGTTCGGCGAATCTGGCTTTGTAAACATCCTCGACATCTTCCGCGTTGATCGAACCCAAATATTCAGACATGGCGGCTTGCAGCTTTAATGCCACTTTTGGCTCCTCGTAGATGAGATTCTTTTTCTCGCCGTAGTCGTTCGCTACGTCGAACAGTTTCTGTTCCCCGGTCAGGAGGTGCTCCATCAGTTTGTAGTCTCCCATTCGAATGACACTCAGGGGCGGCGCGAAATAACAGGGATAGTGAAAAACGAACCCCTCCACAGGACGCGCCACCTCTCCTTCGTTTCCATTTTCGAAAACATTTCGCAAGCTACCGCCGTCTAACTGTTCGGGGAGCGCCTGGTCGCTTTCTGCGTAATCATGGAGTGTCGGCAACAGGTCCCATTGCACGATGGGAATATCACACTGTGTACCTTCTTTAACTCCAGGCCCGGCAACAACAAAGGGAACACGTAAACCGCCCTCATAGAGATTGGCCTTTCCACCCGTGAGCGCCCCGTTCGGGGTAAGTCCACCTCCATTGTCGGAAGTGAAGATGATGTAAGTATTGTTTAACTGCCCCGACTGCTTCACTGCGGCAACAATCGCTCCCAGTCCCTCGTCCACCTCCTCGAGCATTGCGGCATACTGAAGGCGCCACGAACCGGTCTTCATACTCTTCGAAATTTCATCCACAGGTAAATAGTCATCGTCTTTACAATATTTCCCCCTTGGTAATTTTCTGTATTTTTCAATCAAATCAGCACGGGCAGCATGGGGAACGTGAACAGCATAATGCGAAACCATCAGAAAAAACGGACGCTGCCCACTGTGTTCGTTGACGAATTCTACAGAACGCTTTTTTAGCGATGCCATCCGTTTGGGATTGTCCGGAGGCAAAGGGCTCCGATTTTTCAGACTGAGGTATTCCCCATGGAAATTGCCGTTATCAGCGTTGCCATCCACTTCATCAGTGAAGTCGTAGCCGATGGTTTTCATTTGCTCCCCGGCCATACCTTTGCCGAAATGGGCGGTGATATAATCGGGATTAGCAGCCTTCAGAATATCAGCCAGAGATGTCTCGTCCTTCCATTCCAGTTTCCGTTGCAAAGCCAAAACGTCATGGACAAAAGTGTAACCAAGTCGCGCAGGTGTTTTCCCAAACTGGATACTCTTTCGGGAAGGCGTACAAGTCGGAGCCGGTGCATAGGCGCAGGAAAATTTCATTCCCCGGTTTGCCAGTTTTTTGAGGTGAGGAGTCTGATGAAAGTCACTCGCTGACTCCGGATCGCTATCCATCATCCGGACTGAGGTATCTGCCCATCCGAGGTCGTCAACATACACAATGATAAAGTTGGGTCGCTCGACGGCATGACTTTGCCAGAAAAGACCGACCAGAAACAGGGGGATTAAAAATTTCATCTCAAATAGGTCTATTCCTCAAACTGTACTTGTACCTTTCTCCGAAGACCAACCTCCGACTTGATCCCTTGCGTTCGTCCGAACCGCCATCTTGAGAAAGCGATCAATTGCTGCCGCCATCACGAATCCTTTCAGACAATAGATGCGCTCCCCGATCAGCTTGATACGGCCCGGCGCCTGAATGATCCACTCAGGATTTGATCCATGTAGATTGTAGAAAGATTCTGTCAAGGGGGCGGCAGCCATGCTTCTCCCACTCTCATTCACATTTTCTCTATTGAAAGAGCTGTCTCTTATACACATCTGACGCTGCCGACGAAGAGGATAGTGTAGA